>JAOTZB010000225.1 GCA_029861625.1 Acidimicrobiia bacterium | reverse complement strand
GGACCCGGCTCCAGCTCCCGATCTATGCGCTGGCCGCCAGGGCGGCGGTCGGCGAACCCCGTGCGCCGGTGCGCGCCGCCTACTGGTTCGTGAGCGATCGGGGGAAGTACGAGCAACGTGGCTACGCGCTGACGCCGGAGATCGAGGAACGATTCGACACCGTCCTACGTACGATGCTCGACGGCATCGAGGCCGGCGTGTTCTGCGCCCACCCCGATCCGCCGCGGAGCTACGTGCACTTCGTGAGCTGCAGGTACTGCGATCCCGACGGCCTCGGTACGCGCGACCGTTGGGCCGAGTGGGAGCGGAAGAAGCACGCGCCCGAGCTGGCGGGCTATCTCGCGCTCGTCGAGCCCGAGGCGGTGAGCGGCCATGACTGAGAGGTCCACCCGAGCGCTCCCGTCGGACCAGCGCTCTCGCGTCGATATCGCCACCGTGCTCGACGAGACCCTCTTCGTCCAGGCCGGCGCCGGTAGCGGCAAGACCACCGCGCTCGTCGGTCGCGTGGAGTCGCTCGTGCGTGCGGGCACGCCGCTGTCGAAGGTGGCGGCGATCACGTTCACCGAGAAGGCGGCGGCCGAGCTTCGGGATCGCGTCCGGGTGGAGCTCGAGGCCCGAGCGATCGACGAGTCCCTCGACCCGTCCGAACGCGATCGCTGCCGCGAAGCTGTCGACGAGGTCGACGCGGCCGCGATCTCGACCCTGCACGCGTTCGCGCAGCGCATCCTCTCCGAACATCCCATCGAAGCCGGTCTCCCCCCGGCGATCGAAGTGCTCGACGAGATCGCGAGCCAGCTCGAGTTCGACGATCGATGGGAGCGCTTCGTCGACGAGCTGCTCGACGACCAGACGATGGAGCGGGCCATCTTGTTGGCCTGGACCGCCGGGTTGAAGGTGCCCCACCTCCGCGACATCGCCAGGGCCTTCGATCAGAACTGGGACCTCGTCGCCACGCGGGTGCCGCTCGGCGCCGACGAGATCGCGCCCATCCGGTTCGGTGCATTCCTGGATGCGGTCGACGAGATCTCACGGTTGAGGCTGCACTGCGACGATCCCGACGACCGTCTGAGCCTCGCGATCGACGGGCTGGTGGAAGTGGCCGGGGCAGTCGA
The DNA here is from genome assembly GCA_029861625.1 of Acidimicrobiia bacterium. Taxonomy (GTDB): domain Bacteria; phylum Actinomycetota; class Acidimicrobiia; order Acidimicrobiales; family JAHEJN01; genus JAOTZB01. The sequence continues at coordinate 5,254 of JAOTZB010000225.1, read as the reverse complement.
CGCTGCCGCGGATGACATCGACGGCTTCCGACTCGTGGTCGGGTACGCGGCGCCGAAGTCGACGGCTCGGCTCGGCCGGAAGGGAACGTGGCCGGATCCCGACTGCCCGATCGACGATGTCCGGGACCGTCTCGCCGGTGTGCTCGAAGCACGCGAGTCGCTCACCCAGGTCGTTGCCGAGGCCGCCATTGCCAGGCTCGCCAGCGCAATTGCCCGGTTCACGCTCGCCGAGGCGGATCGTCGCCGGGTCGAGGGTCGCCTCGAATTCCACGACCTGTTGGTGCTCGCCCGGCAGATGGTGCGCGATCGTGACAGCGGTCATGACGTGCGGGTGGCGCTGCACGACCGGTACGAGCGGCTGCTCCTCGACGAGTTCCAGGACACCGACCCCATCCAGATCGAGCTGGCGGTGCTCCTGGCTGCGGCGTCCGAACCCACCGATCACGACACGCCATGGCCTGAGCTGCGTCCCGAGCCCGGCCGGCTGTTCTTCGTCGGGGATCCCAAGCAGTCGATCTATCGTTTCCGCCGAGCCGACATACGGCTTTACCTCGAGGCGGCCGGCGCATTCGGCCGGCCGATCCGATCGCTCACCCAGAACTTCCGGTCGACCGGACCGGTGCTGTCGTGGGTCAACACCGTCTTCGAGCAGCTCATCGGGCACGAGCCCGGGTCACAACCCGAATACGAGGCGCTGAGCGCCGCCCGCACCGACGAGCCTCATGGGCCGGCAGTCGTGCTGCTCGGGACCGAACCCGTCGACGACGCGACGGCCAACGAGCTGCGCGAGCACGAAGCGGCGGGGGTCGTCGCGGCGATCGAGACCGCCGTCGCCGATCGGTGGGAGGTGACCGTCGACGGTGCGCCCCGCCCGGCCCGGTTGGGCGACATCTGCATCCTCTTGCCGGCGAGGACGTCGCTGCCGCAGCTCGAACGGGCGCTCGACGACGCCGACATCCCGTTCCGGGCCGAGGCCAGCGCATTGTTGTACGGCTCTCGCGAGGTACGCGACCTGATGGCCGTGCTCCGTTCGATCGACGATCCGACCGACGAGCTGGCATTGGTCACCGCGCTGCGGTCACCGGCGTTCGGGTGCGGTGACGACGACCTGCACACGTTCAAGGTCGACCACGCCGGTCACTGGAGCCATCAACACGACATCCCCGAGACCTTGCCGGCCGACCATCCCGTCGGCCAGGCGTTGCGGTATCTCGGGGGTCTCTACGACGCTCGCACGTGGCTCACACCGAGCGAGATCATCGAACGGGTGCTGCGTGAGCGGGGTGGCTTCGAGCTCGCGTTCGTGCAGGGCCGCTACCGCGACATCTGGCGCCGCTACCGTTTCGTGGTCGATCAGGCCCGCGCATTCGGCGACTCGGTCGGGGGGTCGTTGCGCGACTATCTGCGATGGGTCGCGATCCAGTCGGCAGAGGGAGCGCGGGTCGCCGAGACGGTGCTGCCGGAGACCGACGACGATGCGGTCCGGATCCTGACCGTGCACGCGTCGAAGGGTCTCCAGTTCCCGATCACCATCGTCAGCGGCATGACAACGGCCACCCAGCGTCGTCGACCCGGCCTCCGTGTGGTGTTCCCGCACGACTCGAACGGCTATGGCATCCGGGTGAGGTCCGATCTCACAACCGAGGAGTTCGATCGGTACGTGCCGCTCGACGAGCAGATGGACTTCCACGAGAAGCTGCGGCTGCTGTACGTGGCCTGTACGAGGGCGGTCGACCACCTGGTGGTGTCGTGTCATCGCCGGGTCCGGAGCAAGCCGCCCGAAGACCCGAGCACCATGACATCGGCCGAGCTCTTGTGGGATGCGTCGCAGCGAGACGAGACGTGGCAGTCGCCGGCTCGGGTCCCCCGACGGCACGAGGGGCCCGCGCGGCCCGCCGCGCCGGCAGTTCCCGATCGCGAGGCCTGGGCGGCGGCGCGCGATGCTGCGCTCGCGGCGGCCAGCCGACCCCGAGTCACGTCCGCCACTGCTGTTGCCGCAGCAGCACCCCCATCGCCGGCGCCCATCGAGCAATTGGCTTTCGGCGATGTCGGCGCCTCGGATGCGCGGCCCGGGATCGCCAAGGAGCCTCGAGACCTCGATCTCCCGCCGTGGATCAAGGGCCGCTACGGCACGGCAGTCGGTCGAGCCGTGCACGGCGTGCTCCAGATGGTCGACCTGGCCGGCGACGGCGGCATCGACGCCATCGCTCGCGCCCAGGCCGCAGCCGAAGGCATCGACGATCAACACGAGGTCGTGGCGGCGCTGGTTGCCTCGGCGTTGAGATCGCCGATCGTGATCGAGGCCGCCACGGCCGAACACTGGAAGGAACTGTTCGTCGCCGCTCCCGTCGGCGACCGCCTGCTGGAGGGGTATGTCGACCTGCTGGTGCGGCGACCCACCGGCCTGGTCATCGTCGACTACAAGACCGACCACCTCCGAGATGCATCCGACATCGAACAGAAGGTGGCGCAGTACCGGCTCCAGCTCGCGTCCTATGCCGTGGCTGTCGAGGCGGCGACGGGCGAAGCCGTCGTCGATGGTGTACTCGTGTTCTGCAGCCCCGACGGCGCAACCGAGGTGATCGTCGACGATCTCGCCACGTCGATGAGCGACGCGATCGCCGTGATCGAACGAGGTGTGGGGATCGGCCCCACGGAATTGGAGTGACGCCATGACATGCACACTGCCCGGACCGGTCGTCGACGCGGCGTGGTTGGTCGCCAATCGCCACGAGCCCGATCTGGTCGTGATCGACAGCCGTTGGTACCTCGACGGTCGCTCCGGCCTCGATGCCTATGTGGCCGGCCACATACCCGGTGCTGTCCGGGTCGACCTCGATCGCGACCTGTCGGCGCCGGCCGGTGCCCACGGCCGTCATCCGCTGCCGACGCCGGACGGCTTCGCGGCGGCCATGGGTCGGTCGGGTGTCGGCAACGACTCGACGGTCGTCGTGTACGACGACGCCGGCGGAGTCGTGGCCGGCCGACTGTGGTGGATGCTCGACTCGGTCGGTGGATCCGTCGCCGTGCTCGACGGCGGAATCGACGCCTGGTCGGGCGAGCTCGAGACGGGTCAGGGCGACCCGCCCCGTGTCGTCGACTTCGACCCCCGACCCTGGCCCGACGAGCGGTTTGCGACCGCCGACGACGTCCTCTCCCTGCACGACCGGCCCGGCGCGGTGGTCCTCGACGCGAGGTCCTCCGAGCGGTTCCGGGGCGACGAGAATCCCGTCGATCGCCGATTCGGTCACATCCCGGGTGCCCGCAACGCGCCGTCGGTCGCGAATCTCCACGAGGGTCGGCTCCGATCGCCCGACGACCTCCGCGCCCGCTACGGCGAGATCGGCGTCGGCTCGGAGACGGCTGTGGTCGCGTACTGTGGCTCGGGCGTCAGCGCCTGCCTCGACCTGCTGTCGCTCAGACGGGCCGGGCTGGCCGATGGTCGGCTGTACGTCGGCAGCTGGTCGGAGTGGGGTGCGGACCCGTCGCGACCGGTCGAAACCGGCGACGACCCTCTATAGGAAGAGGTGTTGGCAGCCGATTCCGGACCACATCGAGGTGACCGTGCCGTCGGGCTCGATGGACGACGTGATGCCGGCGAAGACGATCGAGTCGTCGGCGAGGTTGAACAGACCTGGTGACGTCGGGTCGTCGGCAAAGGCCGCGCGAATGCCACCGTCGAGGGCGTCGGTGAAGGCGGCCTCGACGGCCGCAACCGTCGACCCGATGCCGATGCCACCCGGACCGAACCCGGCGCCATTGCCGAATCCGCGTTCCTCGACGAACCATTCGACGAAACCGCCGTCAGGCGTGAAGGTGAGGGTGAGGTCGCCCCACGTGACCTGCCGGATGGTCGGGTGGAATGGCGCCTCGCACAACATGGTGGCCTCGACGAAATCCGAGTCGTCGGTGGCCGGACCGAGCAGCACGCCGAGCGTGTTCAACGTCACGTCGGTCGGTGTGCCGAACGGGAGGTCGGGTTGGAGGCCAGTGATGTCACCGATCACCTCGGGCAGCTCTTCGTCATCGACGATCTCGTTGCCCTGTGGCGCGTCGGCCAGCTCGGCGAGCCAGGGTTGCACCAGCCCGTCGACCTCGGCCCACGACAGCTCGGTGACCGCGCCGCCGCCGAAGGCGCCGGGCAGGATCTCGTCGCGCCCGAAGCTCACCCGCAGTCCATCGACGGTCGGGACGACCGATGCGAGCCCGTCGTTCCAGGCGTCGATGTCGAGATCGCCGCGGTCGATGTCGTCGGAGCCGGCTGCGATTGCGTCGAGCGCCAGCTCGCCCGCCTCGCGCCGGGCAGCTTCGTCGACGAAGAGCTCCGCTGGCTCGAGTAGACGCTGTTCGATGAGGTCGTAGATGAACGGGATGTAGTCGAGGTTCGGTCGCGCCGACCCGGAGATGGACGTGAAGAACGAGTACTCGACCGCCACCAGCCCGGGTGACGCGAACGTGACGTCGGCGGCGAGATCTCCCTCGCTCGGCACCTCGTCGATCGGTGTCGCCGCCTCCGTCGCGCTGAAGAACTGCTGGATGATCAACCCGAAGAACGCCTCGATCGTGGGTTCGGACCACGCGTCGAGGTAGGTGCCGCCCTCGAAGACGGGTTCGGTGATTCGCAGCACGTCGCCGGGGAGCGGGCCGTCGCGCTCGGTGGTCGAGTAGCGCCAATCGGGGGCTTCGCCGATCAGGTGGAGCGGCGGTTCGGTGGTCGCCGTCGGCTCGGGGGCCGGCTCCGGGGTGGATGCCGAGGTGTCGGCGGGATCGGTGCTCGGCGCCGGCACGATGGTGGTGTCGTCGCCCTCGGTTATCTCGACGGACGATCCACCGCATGCGGCAGCAACGACTGCAATGACTGCGGCAGCACGGATGGCGCGCCAACGCATGCTCATCGACCGTCCCCCTCCCTCGGTCCCCCATCCTAGAACGATCGATCTCACTAGGAGTGGCTGCTCCGCACCAGCTCGTGGGCAAGGAGCGCCGTGACGTCGACGAGCGATGGACCGGCACCCGGCGGGGGAATGAGTGGCAGCTCGGTGCAGGCCAACAGCACGTGGGTGGCATCGAGACCGGCGAGCACCTCGCCGAATCGGTCGATCGTCGCGGGCGTGTGGGCCCCGTCGGTCTTGACGGCCTCGATGAGCTCGTGCACGGCGTCACTGTCTGCGGTCTCGATCGTGCCGCTCACCGCCAGGTGCCGGTACGGCGACCTCGCGCCCAGGTCCATCACCGATCGTGCGCCGAGCAGTGC
>JAOTZB010000224.1 GCA_029861625.1 Acidimicrobiia bacterium | reverse complement strand
CGAGTGGACGCTGCGCCTACGGGTCGCCGATCTCATGACCGCCGAAGTCGTCACCTGCACCGTCGACGACACTGTCGATTCCCTCATGGCGCTGATGACCGAGAACCGCATTCGCCACGTGCCCGTTGTCGATGGCGACGTGCTCGTCGGCATCGTGAGCATCGGCGACATCGTCAACCATCGAGTGCGCGAGCTCGAGTCCGAAGCCGAGGCAATGCACGAGTACATCGCCACTGGGCGCTGATCCACCCGCGCCGAGGGCCGATCACCACTGGGCGCTGATCAGGTCCGATTGCGTCTGGTGGCCAGGGCGGTCTCGATGTCGTCGGTGAGCGTCGTGACATCGTCGCGCGACAAGACGTGGAGCACGGGCACCTCGGGCCGGCTTCGGATCGACGCCTCCGAGACATCGTCGCGCTGCGGCGGCGGCAGGCCCGGTCCGATCAGAACGAGGTCGTGAGCGTTCTCGGCCACCCTACGCATGGTGTCGTCGAGGTCGAGGGAGATGATGCAGCGATGGCCCACACCGCTCAACAGCTCGTCGGCTGCCTTGCCCATGTGTTCGTAGCGGCCGACCAGCAACAGCACTGCCATGTCTCATCACCTCCCGCACGGATCGGTGAGCACTCTACTTCTGCCGGTGCGCTGCCGGTATCCGGCTCACTCGTCCAGCAACGAGGCGAGGGTCTGGGTGGCGTCGATGAACTCGTCGATCATCTCGAAGACGACCTGACGCGAAGTCTTGACGTTGCTCATCGAACCTACGATCTGGCCGACAAAGTAGTTCGAGAGCTCGGCTGCACCCGAGTCGCCGTCGTACGCGGCCCGATCGATGCGCCGCTGGGCCTCGGCGACGAGCACGGGCTGCAGCGGCATGCCGAGGGGTTCGGGCGTGTCGTCGCGGGCCCACTCGTCGGTCCACGCCGAGCGGAGCTGTCTTGCCGGCTTGCCGGTGAGCGAACGCGAGCGGACGGTGTCGGCGGACGTCGCGGTCAGCATCTTCTGCTTCACGGTCGGATGGGTCTCGGCCTCCTCGGTGGTGAGCCAGACTGATCCGCACCACACGCCCTGTGCACCGAGCGCCATGGCCGCCGCCATCTGGCGGCCGCGTCCGATGCCGCCGGCGCCCAGCACGGGGATGGGCGCGACCGCGTCGACGATCTCGGGGATGAGCACCATCGAGCCGATCTCACCGGTGTGGCCACCGGCTTCGGAACCCTGGGCGACGATGAGGTCGACACCGGCGGCCACATGGCGTTCGGCATGCACCGCCTTGCCTGCGAGCGCGGCGACTTTCGCCCCGGCGTCGTGTACGCGCTCGATGAGATAACCCGGTGGCGGGCCGAGCGCATTGGCGACGAGCGCGACCGGGTGCGCGAGCGCGACGTCGAGCTGGTCGGTGGCGCGGTCGGCGGAGAACGGCGCTGCCTCCTGCCCGCGAGCCCATCCCGTGCCCTCGGCTGCCAGCTCCGGAACGCCGTAACGATCGAGCAGTTCCTCGAGGAACCTGTGGTGCCCGGGCGGGAGCAGCTGGGTGATGTCGCTGACCGACGGAGCGTCCGCGCTGTCGCCGGTGGAGAGCTTGGCCGGGATGATCAGGTCGACGCCGTACGGCAGGTCGCCGACCTCGTCCTCTATCCAGCGCAGATCGATCTCGAGTTGTTCGGCCGAGTGGGCGACCGCGCCCAGCACACCCATCCCGCCGGCCTTGGTGACTGCGGCCACGACATCACGGCAGTGGCTGAACGCCAGGATCGGGAACTCGATGCCGAAGAGATCACTCGCCGGTGTGCGCATGTCGACAACCGTACCGCCGGCGGCGCGGGCGCTGCCTGTCGGCAAGTGGGGTGGCGGGCCCCATCATGGGCACAGGATGGGGCCCGCCGACGCACCCTCGGACCCGGCATCTGACGAGACCAGGCTTGCCGTACTCCGACGACGGGACCAGGGTCGCTATGACCCGCCACCGGTATGTACGCCCGTGGTGCGACTTGGCTCGGACCGACAGACGGCCGAATTGCCGTCGGTGGGATCCGTCGTACTGTTGTCGATCTCCTTCGCCGATACGACGTCTGGCGTCTGCGTGTGCAGGTGGTCCACCGTCCGCCGCTCTCCTTCACCTGCGATTGTGCCACGCGGAACGACCCTCGTGCTCGCTCGAATCGCAGAACCATCGTGCCGACTAGATTCGGTGTCATGCACGCCGCTCTCGTCACCGCACGACACACCGTCGAGCTCATCGAGTTCGACGAGCCGACGCCGGCCGACACCGGTGTCGTCGTCGACATCGCCTATTGCGGCATCTGTGGCACCGACGTGCACTCCTTCGAGTCCACGGCCCCGGTCAATCCGGCCACGTGTGGTCACGAGTGGGTCGGCACGGTGAGTGCCGCGGGTCGGTCGGTCGACTCGGTCGCGGAGGGCGACCGGGTCGTCATCGCGGTCCCACCGGCGTGCGGCTCCTGCGAGCCGTGCCGTGCCGGCCACACCCGATGGTGCACGACCACGTTCCTGCACCTCGTCGGCCGCGATCCGCTGGCTCCACCCCACGGAGGTTTTGCGCCTGCCATCGCCGTCGGCGAAGGACGCGTGATGCGCGCGAACGCTGAGCTGAGCGATGAACAAGCTGCTCAGGTCGAGCCCGCCACCATCTGCTTCCACGGTGTCCGCTCGAGCCACGTGCGTCCCGGCGACACCACGGTTGTCCAGGGCGCCGGACCGATCGGACTGCTCACGCTCCAGTTCGCGAGGGTCGCCGGCGCCGGCCACACCATCGTCATCGAGCCCAATCCGGACCGCCGAGCGCTCGCCGCCGCGGTCGGCGCCTCGGCGGTCGTCGAGCCCGGCGAGGCGGCGACGCAGGCGGTCGCCGACGCAACCCGCGGCCTCGGGGCCGACATCGTGTTCGAGTGCGCCGGGCTCCCGCATGTAATCCAGACCGCTTCCGACTTCGCGAGACGAGGCGGCGCCCTGGCGTTGATCGGCTTCACGACCGAGTCGGCCCGCATCCAACCCGCGACGTGGATGATCAAAGAGCTGTCGGTCACGGCGTCGCTCGGCTACACCCACGACGAGTTCGAGCGGTGCATGGGGCTCATCGCCGACGGCCGCATCGATGTCGACTCGCTGCACACCGACACGATCGGGCTCGACGATGTGGGTGCAGCGTTGGCCGACCTCGCGTCGGGGGGCACGACGCGAACCAAGGTGCTCGTCGACCCCCGGCAGTGACCTTCACCGATCGGGGAAGCGACCGCTGGGCTCAGACTCCTCGCCGCCCGGCGGCGCCGATCATTCGCTCGGTCGAGGCGACGAAGTTCGACGGCCTGCCACCCGTGGTCTGACCCGCGTCGACGACGAGCGTGTGGCCATTGAGGTACCCCGACTCGTCCGAGGCGAGGTACACGGCGGCATAGGCGATGTCGTCGGGGACGCCGGCCCGACCGACCGGCGACGACCGCTCGATGTGGCCGCGTACCGTCTCGAGGTCGTCGGGGTCGCCGCTCGCCACATCGGCGGTCATGGCCGTGACGATGTTGCCGGGCGCGATGGCATTCACCCGAATGCCGTGACCGGCGAGCTCGGAGGCGACCGACTTCGTGAGCCCCACGATCGCATGCTTCGCGGCCGTGTAGGCGTGAGGACCGAGCCCGCCCGTGATCCCCGCGGTGCTCGACGTCGAGATGATGGTCCCGCTCCCCCGCGGCACCATGACACGGGCTGCATGTTTCATTCCGAGGAACACGCCCCGTAGCAGTACGGCCATGGTCTGATCCCACGCCTCGACCGGCGTGTCGGCGATCGGGCCGACCGCGCCGACGACACCCGCGTTGTTGAAGACGCAGTCGAGCCGGCCGAAGCGCTCGACCGCCGCGTCGACGACCGCCGCGACCTGGTCCTCGACGGTGACATCGACCTCGACGAACAGCGCATCGTCCCCGATCTCGTCGGCCAGGGCCTGGCCGACGTCGGCTTGGAAGTCGGCGACGACGCAGCGGGCCCCCTCGGCGACGAATCGTCGGATTGTGCCGGCGCCGATCCCGCTCGCTCCCCCGGTGACCACCGCCACCTTCCCGGCGAGTCGTCCGGTCATGATTCCCCCTGTCGTGTCCATGTCGCGAATGCCGTCCACATGGCTCGGATGCGCAAGACTTGATCGGTGATGAACCCGGAACGTAGCCGCAGGCGGCCCGCCGACGCCCGTTCGTCCGGGCCGGGTCGATGAGCGGCGCCGGCGCGATCGACCTCGGGCCCGACGACCTCGTCATGAGCTGGTTCGGTCACGATCCGACACCGCTCGACCAGCGCGTCCCCGCCGCAGCCGCGGCCGGATTCACGGGTATCGGCCTCCATCTCGGTGAGTGGCTGCGGCTCGGCGCGTCCAACGGAGCGGCCGATGAGTGCCGCGACCTGCTGGCCGAGCACGACATCGTGATCGCCGAGCTCGAAGCACTCCGCGGTTTCGGCTACGAGGGCCGCACCGACGATCTGGCGGCACGACTCGAAACCGCGGCGTACGAGGCCGCAGATGCGCTGGGAGCCCGATACCTTCAGGTCATCGGACCCTACGACGGCACACCCGCCGATGCTGCCGCGCAATTCGGCGCCCTCTGCGACCGAGCGGCCGATCACGGCTTGTTGGTCGGCATCGAGTTCCTTCCGTTCACCAACATCGCGACCGCCGGCGACGCGGCCGAGATCGTCGAGCGGTGCGGCCGCGACAACGCCGGGGGCTGCGTCGACATCTGGCACCACGAGCGCGGCGCGAGCGACATGCAGCTCATCCGGGATCTCCCAGCCGACCGCATCTACTCCGTGCAGCTGAGCGATGGCCCGCTCGTGCCCGTCGACGGCGACCACTACGACGACGACTGCCTCACCAATCGACTGGCACCTGGTGAGGGCGAGTTCGACATCGCCGGCTTCATCCGCGAGCTCGACGCGAATGGGTCGACCGCACCACTGTCCATGGAGATCTGCTCAACTCGGCTGTGGGAACGGCCGATCGAAGAAGCGGCTGTCACGATCGCGAGCGCGATTCGCGACATACTTGCCGACGCGCGACCGGCGGCCGGAATCGAGAGGCATTGATGCGGTACGGAATTGCGTCGACGATGGCAACGATCGGGGTCCTCTTGACCATCGTCGCCGGACCAGGGTGGTTCGTGAACGACACCCTCTACGACACCGACACGGTGGTCGAGCGCGTCGACACGATTCTCGGCGATGAGCGGGTGCAGATTGCGATCGGCGACAAGGTCACAGACGAGATCTTCCTGCTCGCCGACCTCGATCGGGAAGAAGCACGGACTGCGCTCGACGACGCCGCGGATACTCTCGGCGTCGACGGCGAGAGCATCGATGGCGAGGCTGCCGCCGATGTCGCCGGGGAAGCCGACGGCACCGCCGCCGATGTCGCCGGGGAAGCCGACGGCACTGCCGACGGTGAGACGTCGCCCGAAACCACCGGGTTGAGCATCGACGTTGTCCTGGTCGAGGCCCTCGAGGAACAGACCACCGAGCTGGCTGTCGCCGTCTTGGCGTCGGGGCAGCTCAATTCTGCGCTCCTCGCCTCGGTTCGGGCGTCGCACGAAGAGTTCCTCACAGTCGTCGACGGCGACGAAGACGCGGCGGTTGCGTTCGACGACGGCCTCGTCACGATCGACCTCGAACCCGTCGTGGTGGCAACGCTCGACGAGCTCTCGGCCTCGCCCTTGCTCTCCTTCCTCGACACCGTCGAGGTGCCGCCGGACTCCGCAGTGTTCGTGGTGGCCCACGACGGACAGGGAGGTTCGGTGTGGTGGACGATGGCACGAGAGTTCCCCGACTACGCCGGGCTGGCCATGTTCCTGGCGATCGTCCTCATTCTCGGCGCAGTCGCGATATCGACCGACCGTGACCGCATCATGCTCGGCGCCGGCGTCGGCGTTGCGGTGGTCGCGCTCTTGATCGCCGGGCTGACCTGGGGGCTCGGGGCGCTCGTTCCGACCGTGTTCATCCGCGACGAGATAACCCGTGGCGCGTTCAACGCCACCTACGACTCGCTTGCAAACCCGCTGGTCGGGCTCCAGCTTCGCATCGCGATCCTCGGTGCGGTGGTGGCCGCCGTCGGCGGTCTGCTGGGATTCATCCTCGATCTGCGGGCGGAGCGCCAGTGGAAGCGCCAGCCGGCAACCGCCCCAGCGGCACCGGTGCCCGAAGCGCCGATCTACGTGTCGCCATTCGAGGAGGCCGGGCTGGAGCTGCCGCCGCAGTTCCGCGACGACTGATCAGACGCCGCTGTCGAGGTGTGGCGTCATGAACGCGATCGGCACGCTGATCCCGAGGTCACGATGGCGCAGCGTCGCGATCCTTCGCCCCGTTTGAACCGCGACCCGTGGCTCGCTGATCGCCGGTCCGAGCGC
>JAOTZB010000020.1 GCA_029861625.1 Acidimicrobiia bacterium | reverse complement strand
AGCCGCGGCCGGCCGGAGAGTCCTGATGCTGGCCCGCGGGACGGGACCGTTCTCCTCCGATGCGCTCCCTCCCGATCTCCACGCGGTGGCCCTGATCGTCCTCGAGGACACCGTGCGGGCCGACGCCCCCGAGATCCTCGCGTTCTTCCGCGAGCAGGGCGTCGACCTGAAGGTGATCTCCGGGGACAATGCCGCCACCGTTGCGTCGGTGTCACGCCGCGCCGGTGTCCCCGACTCCGATTCGGGGTTCGATGCACGCCACCTTCCCGATGACATCGACGGCATCGCCGATGCACTCGAGGCAAACGCCGTGTTCGGCCGCGTCACGCCGCACCAGAAACAGGCGATGGTCGGCGCGCTCCAGGGCCGAGGCCACGTCGTCGCGATGACCGGCGACGGCGTGAACGACGTCCTCGCGCTGAAGGACGCCGACATGGGCATTGCCATGGGCGCGGGCAGCGAGGCCAGCCGAGCCGTCGCCCAGCTGGTGCTGCTCGACAACTCCTTCGCCACCCTGCCCCGGGTACTGGCCGAGGGCCGGAAGGTCATCAACAACGTCGAACGGGTGGCGAACCTGTTCGTGGTCAAGGCCGTCTACGCCGTGTTGTTGACCGCAATCATCGGCATCCAGCGGATCCCGTTCCCGTTCCTGCCCCGCCATCTCACGCTCATCGGCACGTTCAGCATCGGCGTTCCCGGGTTCTTCCTCGCGCTCGCACCGAACGTCAACCTGGTGCGACCGGGCTTTCTCGATCGGGTGATTCGGTTCTCGCTGCCCGCCGGCAGCATCGTCGCGGCGGCCACCTGGCTCGTCTACACGACGTCACCGCGCGACACCGCCGACGAGCTCGCCGAAGCCCGCTCGATCGCGACCATCACCCTGCTCGGCCTCGGCTTGGCTGTCCTCGTCGTCGTGAGCCGCCCGCTGCGCCCATGGAAGCTCGGCCTCGTCGGCGCCATGGCAGCCAGCTATGCGCTGGTGATGATCGTGCCGTTTGCACGGAACTTCTTCGAGCTCGAGATTCCCGACGCGTCCCTCTGGGCGCCGGCTGCCGTCGCTGTCGCGGTCGGGGGCGTCGCCATTGCGATGTTGCCGTCGGTCGTGCCGGGTATCGGCATGGCCGGCCGGATCACCGACTGAGTCTCGCCGCGCCGGTTCGTGATCGTCGACGCGAACGGTCCTCGACGGCCCCAGTAGGCTCGATGCTCTTATGAACGGTTCGAAGGCGGAAAGGGTCCGAGTCGGCGTCGACCAGCTGTACCTCGAGCGCGGGCGGACGAGCGGAACGGCGACATATTCGTGGTCGCTGCTGGAACAGCTCCAGAATCACGCCGACCTCGACCTGGTGATCTACGCCCAGGATGGATACGTCCCCGACTCGATCGATACCACCCGCTGCGAAGTCGTCAGCTGTCCGACGTTCAAGAACACGACATCGCGCGTCGTCTGGGAACAGACGCGCCTTCCTCGCCGCCTCCGGCGCGACGAGATCGACGTCGTCTTCGCGCCGGGATATGTCCTGCCCCGTTTCGCGCGGTGCCCGAAGGTGGTCACCGTGCACGACATGTACTTCGTGCGGGCACCGGCCGCCATTCCGTTCGTGCGCCGCCAGTACTACCGGCTCTTCATCCCCTGGTCGGTGAAGGCTGCCGACGCGGTCATCGCCGTTTCGCAGAACACGGCCGACGACCTGGCGCGCGAGATCCCGGCTGCGGCTGACAAGATCGATGTGATCTTCGAGGCCGCTCGCGAGCGGCTGGTCGACATCGAGGCCACACCAACGGGCATGAGTGACCCGTTCTTCTTGATGGTCGCATCGGTGACGAAGAACAAGAACATCGACACGGTTGTTCGCGCCGCCGTGTCCTTACGGCAATCCGGGGTCGATGCCCAGGTCGTGGTGGCTGGCGACGATCCCTACGGACTGTTGGCCGAGGCGATGCGACACCCGGGCGCGGCCGACGCGGTGCGGTCGGTCGGCGTCGTTGCCGATCACGACCTGGCCGGGCTCTACCGAGAAGCTGTCGCCGTCGTCCACGCGTCGGTCTACGAGGGCTTCGGCCTCCCTGTGATCGAGGCGCAGGCGCTCGGGACGCCCGTGATCAGCTCACGTGGCGGCGCGCTGCCCGAGGTTGCCGGTAACGGTGCGCTCTACTTCGATCACGCCGATCCCGACGAGCTCGTCGCCGCGATGCGCACGCTGCTCGAAGACGACCGCGCCCGCGCCGAGCTGGTCGAACGCGGCCGGGCGAATCTGGCCCGATTCTCCTGGTCCGATGCCGCCGAGAAGACCGCTGCGGTGCTCATCGCCGCGTCGCGCTCGTGAAGCGCAGGGTCGCCATAACCGGCGGGTCGGGATTCATCGGCACCAATCTCGTCGCACATTTCGTCGCGACCGGCGACGACGTGCTCAACCTCGACATCGCGCCGCCGCGCGACCCCGAACACCACGCGTGGTGGCGCCGATGCGACCTGCTCGAACCCGCGGGGCTGACCGACCATCTCGGCGGGTTCGACCCGACCCATCTGCTGCACTTCGCCGCCCGCACCGACCTCGGCGGGACCTCGCCGGTCGACTACGCCGTCAACACGACCGGCACGGACAACGTCATCGCCGCCGGCCGCGTGTGCCCGGCGCTGCAACGCATCGTGTTCGCATCGAGCCTGTTGGTATGCCGCAACGGGTATCGACCGCGCGCCGACACCGACTACTGCCCGACCACGGCCTACGGCACGAGCAAGCAGTACATGGAGCAGTCGATCCGACGGTCGACGCAGATGCCGCCGTGGACCATCGTGCGCCCGACGAGCATCTGGGGACCATGGTTCGGTGTGCCGTACCGGGACTTCTTCGACGTCGTGCTCGCTCGCCGGTACGTCCACCCCGGCCGGGCCCGGGTGACGAAAGCGATCGGTTTCGTCGGGAACACGGTCAGCCAGATCGAGGCCCTGCTCGGCGCCGATCCCGGGGTCGTCGACAACGCGACGTTCTATCTCGCCGACTGGCCCGAACGCTCGATCGACGAATGGGCCTCGTCCATCGCGGCACAGGCCGGGATCCGCCCGCCGCGCCGCGTTCCGGTCGCGCTCCTGCGGGTCGCCGCACTCGTCGGGGATGTTCTGCAGCGCACGGGCCTGATGGCCGAACCCCCGCTGACGTCGTTCCGCCTCGACAATCTCCGGACCAGCTCGTCCTACGAGCTCGACCGCCTCGTCGAGCTCACGGGCCCGCTCCCGTTCTCGCTCGAGGAGGGTGTCGGCGCGACCCTGGAGTGGCTCGAGCTCGACTGAGGACTTCAGCGGATCGGGCGGTCAGTCGCCCGAGCGAAGCTCATCGATCGCGAAGATCTCACCGTACGCGAGCGCCGTCTCGACGTAGCTCAGGTACCACGTGCCTCGCTGCTCGACGACCACGACGAAGGGATTGACGAGGCCCTCGGGAATCTCGGCGGGGTCGATGCATCCGGAGTCGCTCTCCGACGCGATGGAGCCGGTGCCGTCGGAGACGGACCCGGTTGCCGACCCACAGAATCCCTCGAAGGTCGCCTTGGTATCGGCCGAGAGGAGCTCGCCGTCGACGACAACCTCGATCGACGCTTGGAGCGATCCGGTCGGGAAGACGAGCCGCGCCCGTCCAGCGTCGATGGGCTCGATGACCGGTTCGAGGTCGATGGTCACCCGACCGTCCAGCTCGACCTCGGCGACCAGCTCGCGGAACCGATCCTCGATCTCGGTGATGTCGTCCTGTTCGATGAGCAACCCGAGCTCTTCCTCGGCCCATGCACCGAAGGCGGGGACGTAATCGACGAAGGCACCGACCTCGTCGGGTGGGACGAAGACGCCGAACGACTCGAACAGCTCGCCGACGGCCTGTTCGTCGAGATCGGCGAGCTCGACGCCGTTGACCGCGTCGGTGATGTCGCTCACGACCGCGCCCGCATCCGCAGCGCCCGACATGGCCGAGGTCCGAGACGCGTCGAAATCGGGCAGAGGCGCACCGAGGAGCACGCGCACGTATTCGAGAGCGGTGTACAGCGGGCTGACATACCAGCGGCCGTCGTGGCGGATCGTCATCACGAAGACCTCGTCGAGCCCGGAGAGGTCGAATCCGAAGGGATTCACGAGCATCTGGGGCTGGGTTGCCGCTTCCAGCTCGGACCGGATCTCGTCGATCGTGACGGACTCGGTGAGCGGAACGTCGTCGCCGACGATGCCCTCGTCGACCAGTGTCGGATCGGTCGTGACCGAGAAGCTGGCGTCCTCGATGTACACCTTCGCCACGTCGGGGTGGAGCTGTTCGGTCCGCAGGTCGAGGTCGGCGATCTCGATGTCGATGCCCGCGAGCACGTTCGGGTCGGACAGCACGTCCTCTTCGACGGCCACCGTCACGATGCGGTCCAGGACCTCGGCCGCGGTCCCGACCTCGCCGGGAGCCATGACACCGAACATCTCGATCAGATTCTCGTCGGAGGCGTGAGCGGCGAGGTTCTCGACCGCGCCCGCCGGTGAATCGTCACCGGTTGCGTTGCCGGTCAACGCCTGCGCCAGGCTCACGCCGATGGCGCCGAGCGCCACCAGCCCGATGACCCCGGCCAGCGGCGCCAGCACACCGAAGCGCCGGCGCGGCTCAGCTGCTCTGATGGGGTACTCGATCGTCTCGACCGGGCGCTCACCGAGGACGGGTACCGCCGGCACCGTCGGGGGCGCAACGGGAGGCTCGCTCGGCCAGGACTGACTCGGTTCGAATGGGTCGTCGGTCATATCGGTGAGGTCCGCTCCTGCGTCATATCACGGTGTGCGCCGCCGCACGCCGAGTCCGGCGACAGCCATTGCAGCGCCGCCGATGATCGTGATCAAGGGCCCCATCGGCACACCTTGGTATCGAGATGAGACGAATGCGTAGAAGAGCCCACCACCGGCGCAGATCGCCCCGATCACCACATGGGAGCGACGGGCAGCGGGTGGTGCGGGGAAGAAGACCGTCAACCAGCCGACAACCGCGAGGACCGGGATGCCGTACCAGGCGACGCCGATCCACGACGGTGGCGCCGGGCCGACGTCATCGCCGAGCGAGACGATGAGATCGGCGAGGCGGAATCCGGAGAGCGTCGACGATCCCAGCTCGAGCCAAGGCAGGAGCCCCGACGCCACGACAGCGGCGGCGCCTCCGGCCGCGAGTGCAGCACTCAGACGACGGGACAGCTCTGGCGACAGGGCCACCATCGCTACATCCGACCCCGGAACCGGAGACCGTCGGCGGTGGCCGATGGCGCCGACGCCGATTCCGACACGTCGGCACGGCGCGAGTCGCAGACCGGCCGGTGGTATCGGCGGGTCCGGAACGAGCGCGTATGTAAAGAGATCGTCAACTCGGCGTCACGCGGTCATCACCTCGAGGTGATTGCATGGGACCCAGGAGCAGGGGCGCCGCGGCTGGGGCGTGCCCCGGAGACGGAGCAGACATGGACTGGGAGCGGGAAGCCGACAGCATCCTCCCCGAGGCGGAAACGGGCAGCTTCGACGCAGACGCGCTCGAACGTGCAATCCGGGCGGAGCGGAACCGGGCGTACGCCGCCCTCACCGAGACCGAGCCCCGCTGGCTCGACGACGTCGCCTGACGCAGCCCGAGCGCGCCTCCGACAGCACGATCCCTGCCGGCCGACGCGGACGTCGTCGGTTGCTCTCCATCGCGTCGCATCGGTCAGGACGGCCAGTTGACGGCCTGCACTTCGCTGTAGGCGTGTAGACCCCACACCCCGCGATCACGGCCGATGCCCGACATCTTGAAACCGCCGAACGGCGCCTCCATGTGTGGTTGCACCCCATTGAGCGCGACATTGCCCGACTCGACCCGTTGGGCGATGTCGAAAGCCCGCGACATGTCACCGGCATAGACGTAGCTGAACAGCCCGTACTCGCTGTCGTTGGCGATCGCGACGGCCTCGTCGTCGCCGTCATGGGGAAGCACCACGACGACGGGCCCGAATGCCTCCTCCCGCACGACATGCATATCGGCCGTGCAGTCGGCGAGTAGGGTCGGCGAGACGAAGAACCCGGGCCGGTCCGGTCGCTCGCCGCCGGCGACGAGTGTTGCGCCCGCCTCCGTGCCCGACCTGATGAACGCCTCGACCCTGTCGCGGTGAGTCTCGGTGATGACCGGTCCGACGATGGTGCTGCGATCGAGCGGATCGCCGACCGGCAACATGCCTGCGATACCCGCGAGGGCGCTCACGGTCCGGTCGTAGATCGACCGGTGGCAGATGACCCGTGTCGGTGCCGTGCAGATCTGGCCGCTGTGGAACCCCCACACACTGGCGATGCCGCCGATCGCAGCATCGACGTCGGCATCGTCGGTCATGATCAGCGCACCCTTGCCGCCGAGCTCCATCAGATTTCGTTTCATCGTCCGGGCGCCCGCCTCGACGATCCTGACGCCGACGGGACTCGATCCGGTGAAGCTGATCATGTTCACGTCGTGGGACTCGACCAGCGCTGCGCCCACCTCGGGCCCCGACCCCACGACGATGTTCACGACGCCAGGCGGCAGGATCTCGTCGAGCACCTCACCGAAGCGGAGGATGCCGAGGGGATCCTGGGGCGCGGGCTTGATGACCACGGTGTTCCCCATCATCAGCGCCGGCGCGATCTTGCCTGCCACGTTGACGAGCGGGAAGTTGTACGGCGTGATGCACGCCACCACACCGACGGGCTGGCGAAGGACATACGCGCCGAGCAATCCAGCCGGCCCGAGCGCGGTCTTGGTCATTCGGAACGGCGCAACGGTCTCGTTCACGTCGACCGGACGCGAGTAGTAGCGGAAACGGTCGATGAACGCCCCTGCCACCTGCATGGTCTCGGTGATGTTGATCGTGGAGCCGGTCTCGGCCTGGACGAGGTCGACCCATTCGTGACACCGGGCTTCGAGCGCGTCGGCGAGCCGAGCGAGATGTGCACCACGCTCGGCCATCGACAGGCCCCGCCAGCCCGGGAGGGCATCGCGGGCCGCCCGCGCCGCGTCGGCCGCATGGGCCGCCGTCGCCTCGGGGGCGTGCCCGACGACGGCCATGGTGGACGGGTCGACGATCTCGTAGCTGGCGCCTGCGTCGATCCAGCTCCCACCGATGAGCAGCTTCCACTGTTCGTCGACGTCGATGGTCACGCGCTGCTCCTGGTTGCGATGCCGATCGAATCGTTCGCGGCCGACGTGGCCAGAAAGTCCGGTCGAATGCAGTTGATGTGAGAGATCTCCCCCATAGCCTTAGACGCTAGCTGACGACCCGTCAGATGAATGAGGCCACAAGGGTCAGCATGACAGCCACCGACACCGCGATGACCGACGTCCACGGCGCGCACCGCCTGCGCGACCGCGTGGCCATCGTCACCGGAGCGGCATCCGGTATCGGCAGGGCAACCGCCGAACGACTGGCCGGCGAGGGCGCCAAGGTCGCCTGCGTCGATCGCGACGGAGATGCTTGCGCCGCAGCAGCCGAGCGCATCCGAGCCGAGCGCGGCCCCGCCATCGCGGTGAAATGTGACCTGCTCGACCTGACGAGCATCGAGCGGGCAGTCCAGGCAGCGGTCGACGAGTGGGGCGGGATCGACATCTTGTGCAACATCGCGGGTGTCGGCCACTTCTGCCACGACCTCGACGAGAGCGCGCCGGGCTGGGACCAGATCATCGGCGTCAATCTGACCGGCACGTTCTTCATGTCCCAGGCGGCGCTCCCGCACCTTCTCGACGGCGGCGGCGCGATCGTCAACTGCGCGTCGACCTCGGGAACGCACGGCGCTCCCTGGCAGGCCGCATACTCCGCATCGAAAGGTGGCGTCATCGCCCTCACCAAGTCAATGGCTGTCAGTCACGGCCGAGATGGGATCCGCGTGAACTGCGTGGCCCCCGGCGGCGTCAACACCGCCATCCACGGACAGTTCGAGATTCCCGAAGGCGACCGGTTCGACCATTCGCTGCTGGCCCGCATCATGCCGTTCATCCGAATGGGCGAACCGGCCGAGCTGGCTGCCGCGTTCGCCTACCTGGCGTCCGACGACGCGAGTTACTGCAACGGGATCACGCTACGCGTCGACGGCGGCATGATGGCGTGAGCAGAAAACCGAGAATCCAACCTACGAAGCCGCAGGTTGCGGCCGAGAATCACCCAGCCCGGCGACCTCAACTCCGTGGGGTAAGAGCCGACTGGCACGGCGTGAACAAACCGCTGATGATCCCTGGTCCCCGGGCGATGGCTCGCCATGCGTATCCGAACATCCTCGAGGGCAAGGTGGTGCCGCTGGTGTTGTTCGTCGGCTTCCTCGAGCTGGCCGGAGTGGTCGGGGCGCTCATCACCGCACTCGCCTGGTCATTGTCGTCGATCGTGTACCGGGTGGCCACCGGCCGCAAGGTGCCGGGGCTCGTGATCCTGAGCACGGTCGGGCTGACGGCAAAGACGATCGCAGCCTTGGCCACCGGGAGCCTGGTCGTCTATTTCCTCCAACCCACGATCAGCACGTTCCTCGTCGGCCTCGCGTTCTTGATCTCGGTCCCGCTGGGCAAACCGCTCGCCGAACGACTGGCGCACGACTTCTGCCCATTCGATGCCGAGACCGCCGATCATCCCCAGCTGCGGAACTTCTTCCTCCGGCTCTCGCTGTTGTGGGCCGTGACGAGCCTCGTCAACGGGGCCATCACGGCGTGGATGTTGTTCACGCAGTCCGTGACGACCTTCGTGGTGATCAAGTCATTCATGGGACCCGTGATGACAGCCATCACGATCGCCGTCGCCGTCTTCTTGTTCCGCCGCCGCATGGCCCGGGCCGGAGTCAGCGTGGTCTTCGGGAGCTCGATGGCGGTCGGCCCGGCCTGAGACCAGGTCGAGTCGAAGGAGCCGTCACCCCCGGGGTAGGCTCCGCGCTCACCCAGCTGGAGCTCGACGGACGAGTACCTCGACGATATCGAGGGGCGACCGCGGGGTTGTCGATGGGCCCCGCGACCGGCCAAGCTGACTGAACGTCCGACCGAGCCAAACTCCAGGAGCCCCCATGCCCGAGGCCGTTATCGTCGCCACCGCCCGAACTCCGATCGGCCGTGCCGTGAAGGGCTCGCTGGTGGACGCACGCCCCGACGACCTGTCGTCGTTCATCATCGACGACGTGCTCGGGAAGGTTCCCGAGCTCGCCAAGGACCAGGTGGAGGACGTGTTGTGGGGGTGCGGCCAGCCGGCCGGGGAGGCCGGCTACAACATCGCCAGGGTCGCCGGACTGCTCGCCGGGCTCGGCGACGCACCCGGCGTCACGGTGAACCGCTACTGCTCGTCGTCGCTGCAGACCATTCGCATGGCTGCGCACGCCATCCGCGCCGGTGAGGGCGACGTGTTCGTCGCGGGCGGCGTCGAGACCGTGAGCCGGTACGCGAGCGGTGCCGCCGACACCGGTCCCCACAACGAGAGCTTCGCACCGGCGGAAGCCCGGAGCGCCGAACGGACTGCCGATGGCAGCGCGACGTGGACCCCGTTCGACGGGCCGTTCCCGGACATCTACATCGCCATGGGTCAGACCGCCGAGAACGTCGCCCAGCTCAAGGACGTGAGCCGCGAACGCCAGGACGAATTCGGTGTGCTGTCCCAGAATCGAGCCGAGGCGGCCCAGACACGCGGCTTCTTCGAACGCGAGATCACGCCCTATACCGTGCCCGACGGCACCGTGGTCTCGGCCGACGACGGCATCCGACCCGGCACGACGCTCGACAAGGTCTCCCAGCTCAAGCCGGTGTTCCGCGCCGAAGGCACGATCACCGCAGGAAATGCCTGCCCGCTCAACGACGGCGCAGCCGCAGTCGTCGTAATGAGCGATGCCCGGGCTGCCGAGCTCGGCATCACACCGCTCGCACGCATCGTCGCGTCGAGCGTCGCCGGCCTCGACCCCGAGATCATGGGCCTCGGTCCGGTCCCGGCCGTGCAGCAGGTGCTCGCCCGAGCCGGCATGGCCATCTCCGACATCGATCTGGTCGAGATCAACGAGGCGTTCGCCGCCCAGGTGCTGCCGTCGGCCGACGAGCTCGGCATCGACATCCACTCGCAGCTGAACGTCAACGGTGGATCGATCGCCCTCGGCCATCCCTTCGGCATGACGGGTGCGCGTATCATGACGACGCTGTTGAACGGACTCGAGGACGCCGACAAGACGTACGGTCTCGAGACCATGTGCGTCGGTGGCGGCCAGGGCATGGCCATGATCGTCGAACGTCTCAGCTGACCCATCCGGGTCGGGACCTGACCGAGGGCGGAATGGAATCGACGTGAGCTACCAGCTGATCGAACCGAATGCGAGCCTCCGACTTCGCCTCGACCTCCCGATCCGCCTCCCGGTTCGCGCCGAGCTGGCCCCACGAGCCGTCGACGGCACGATCACCGCCGCCGAGCTCGCAATCGACCTCGATGCCTATGCCACCGACCGTCCGGAGTGGGAGTCGGCGTTCCGTCCCACCGCGACGCGGCTGGCCGCCATCGCCGCTTCCGAGGCGGCCGAGGTCAACGACTGGGAATCGGTCGAGCGATTCGCTCGCATCGCGTTGGCCGGCACACCGAACGACCCCCAGATGCGAAGCCGGTTGGTGCAGGCCCTGCACGCATCACGCCAGCACGCCGAGGCCGCGGCGGTCGGCCTCGCCACCATCGACGACTCGCGCGACCACTCGATGCTTCCCCCCGGTCTGTTCGTGCACACCGCCGAGTCGCTCGAGGGCACAGGGCGGACCACCGACGCGCTGAGACTCCTCGACGCCGCCGCAAGCGAGTTTCCCGACGATCCTCGCTTCGGCGAGACTCGAGCCGGCATCGTCCAGCGACTCTCGGCCACGGTCGAGGCCGCCGGCGTCACGACCGCACCCCGGCCCGACTCGGATTCGATCGACGACGACGCCCCACGCACCCAGGCCGGCTCGGCGAAGTCGGCGGAGCCCGTAGCACCGGGCCACCGCACCGACCCGCCGACCGACGAGGAATCGAACGACGGCCACACCGCACCCGACCAACGGCGCGGCAACCACGACGCCGCAGATCGACCACCGCGGTTGGAGACGAACCGGCCCGGCCCGGAGCCTCGTCGATCCGGTCTGTCGCTACCCGCCGTCATTGGTGGGCTGTTGATCGGCGTGATCGTCGCGCTGGTCCTGTTGATTCTCGTCTGACGCGAACGAGCCCCGGCCAACGGCCAGGGCTCGGCGCAATCCGTTGTCGCCCCGAAAGGGCGGGTCGCCAGTATCAGGCGTTGTCGCTGTCGCTGTCGCTGTCGCTGTTGCTGTCGTCGTCGCGAAGCTTGTCCGCCATGTCGTCGACCTTCTCGAGGTGCTCGTCGAACTTGCCACCGGTCTTGTCGTCGATCATGTCGGTGGCCTTGTCGACGCCATCGGCGATCTTGTCGCCGTGTTGCGCGGCGGCCCCCTTGCCCTTGCCGGTCAGTCCCTTGAGCTTGTCGAGGAATCCCATGTGCGTTCTCCTTCTCGTTGCGCGGCGGTGATCGGCCTCCCGGCCGTCGCCGGGCAACGGAAGGCTCCGCACGAGTGTAGGGGTCTCGGTCCGCTGCACCTCCCGACCCCCGCCGATACGGTCGAGTCGCCCTAGAGTGTCCTGCGCCGAGAAGGAGGGCCAGATGATCGAGGTACCGAAGGGAAAGCTGTATCTGGGTGGGACCGTCGATCCCGCGAACCACGAGCGCACGGGCGACCCGATGTTCTACGACAGCGACAACTTCACGACGCACGGCGTCATCGTCGGCATGACCGGGTCGGGCAAGACCGGTCTCAGCATGATCCTGCTCGAAGAGGCGTTGTTGCAGGGGGTCCCGACGCTGATCATCGACCCCAAGGGCGACATGGGCAATCTTCTCCTGCAGTTCCCCGACCTCGCACCGGGCGACTTCGAGCCGTGGATCGACCCCGCCCAGGCCGAACGCGACGAGCTCACCGTCACCGAGAAGGCCGCCGAGATCTCCGAGCTGTGGCGGTCCGGGCTGGCCGGGTGGGACATCGAGCCCGATCGGCTCGGCGCGCTGCGCGACGCCGCCGACTTCACGATCTACACACCCGGGTCGAGCTCCGGGGTACCACTCAACATCATCGGGTCGATGGCCGCACCGCCGCCCGATATCGGCGACGAGGCGCTCCAGGACGAGATCGAGAGCCTCGCCTCGAGCCTGCTCGCGCTCGTCGGCGTCGACTCCGACCCGATCAGCGGTCGCGAACACATCCTGCTGGCCAATCTCCTGCACCACAGCTGGGCTGCCGGGCGCGACCTCGACCTCGCCCAGCTCATCGGGCAGATCCAGGATCCGCCGCTTCGCAAGCTCGGCGTCATCGAGCTCGACAGCTTCTTCCCGGCCGACGATCGTCTCGAGCTGGCGCTGAAGCTGAACGGCCTGGCCGCCTCGCCGGCCTTCGCGAGCTGGACGATCGGCGCACCACTCGACATCGGGTCCCTGCTTTACGCCGGCGACGGTCGCCCCCGGGCCGCAGTCGTCTCGATCGCCCACCTGGCCGAAGAGGAACGCCAGTTCGTCGTGACCCTGCTCCTCTCGAAGCTGATCACGTGGATGCGGGCCCAGCCGGGCACGTCCGAGCTGCGGGCACTGGTGTACATGGACGAGGTCTTCGGCTTCGTACCACCGACCGCGGCGCCGCCGTCGAAGAAGCCGATCCTGACGATCCTGAAGCAGGCCCGTGCGTTCGGTGTCGGCATGGTGCTCGCCACGCAGAATCCCGTCGACCTCGACTACAAGGCGATATCGAACGCCGGCACGTGGATGGTCGGCCGTCTCCAGACCGAACGCGACAAGGCCCGACTGGTCGACGGACTCGAGTCGGCATCGGGCGAGGTCGACCTCGCCACCATCGACGCCACCATCACCGGTCTCGACAAGCGCGAGTTCCTCCTGCACAGCACCAGCGCCGATGCCCCGAGCGTCTTCACCACCCGGTGGGCGATGTCCTATCTCGCCGGGCCGCTGACCCGCGAGCAGATCGCCACACTCACCGCCGACGCCCCCGAACGCGCTCTCGCCGAGTCCACGGGCGCCGATTCGACCGCCACCGGCACGCCCGAGCCCCCGGCGCTCGCCGACGACGAGAGTACGGTCGCTCCCGAGGTCGCAGACGGCGTCGAGGTGCGGTACCTCGACCCTGCGGCGAGCTGGGCCGACGAGGTCGACGCCGTCGCCGGGTCGACGAAGCTTCGAGCCGCGCTCGTCGTTCGCGTCGGCATGCTGTTCGACGAGACGAAGGCCGACCTGCGCCACCAGGCGGAATGGGAGGCCGTGCTGACCCCACTCGTCGGCGCCGCGGATGCCGATCAGGCCATCGCCGTCGACTACGACGACCGCGACCTGCGGGACACTGCGCCCGAAAACCCGACCTACGTGTTGCCCGACGCCCCCATCCACACGAAAACCTACTTCACCGCCGCCCGAACCGAGCTCAAGAACCACCTCTACGGCAACGAGACGATCGAGCTGTTCCAGAACCCGGAGCTGAAGGTCTACTCGCGTGTCGGCGAGTCACGCGACGACTTCGCGGCCCGGTGCCGGACGCTTGCCGACGCCGAGGTCGATGCCGAGGTCGACAAGCTCAGGGAATCGCTGGCCAAGAAGGTGGACCGCGTCAAGACGGCGATCGCGACCGCCGAGGATCGCGTCCGTGAAGCGGAGGAGAAGGTTTCGGGGCGGGGACGCGACGAGGTCCTCTCGGCGGCCGGCGATCTCCTTGGCGGCCTGCTGGGCGGACGCAAGTCGACGCGGAGCATTCTCGGAGGCGTTCGGCGCGCGTCATCGAAACGACGCCAGTCGACCGATGCAGGGGAACGGGTTCGAACCGCAGAGAACCGACTGGCCGAGAAGGTC
Source organism: Acidimicrobiia bacterium (assembly GCA_029861625.1). Classification (GTDB taxonomy): domain Bacteria; phylum Actinomycetota; class Acidimicrobiia; order Acidimicrobiales; family JAHEJN01; genus JAOTZB01. The sequence goes on along the minus strand of JAOTZB010000020.1, from coordinate 9,583 downwards.
GACCAGCTCGATGCGCTCGAAGCCGAGCTGGCCGACTCGCTCTACGAGATCCAGGACGACTGGGAGGACAAGGCCGAAACCATCGAGTCGACGGAGATCGGGCTCGAGAAGGCCGACATCACCGTCGACGACGTCCTCCTGGTCTGGATTCCGACCGACTGACCCGCCGGTTCAGTTGTCGGGCACGATCGCCTCGTCCTGCGGATTGTCGAGGCCCAGCTCGAGCGTCGCTTCGAGCTCGATGACATTGCCATCCTCGCAGTCGAACTCACCACGGCCGAAGGGGTGCACCCGTATCCACGCCCCTTCGACCAGGGCCAGGGCCACGAAGCACGGTGAGGGTACGTCGTCGGCGGGATTCGACACGCCGTGGAGCCCGTTGGCGTCCCAGTCGGTGATGGTCTCGGCGGCGTCGAGCACTGCGGCCTGGGTGAGTCGATCCGGGTCGTAGTTGGCGGTCCCCTCCAGCGTGGCGCGGTTCACGGCATCCTCGAACAGCCGGCCCGCCGACCACGCCGCGAGGCCCACGGCGTCGGGAACGGCATCAGGTCGAGCCCGTCCGAGCCAGAACTCGTAGAGCGTGAGCTCGACGGCAGTGTCGGCCTCCTCGAACGGCACATTCGTGAGCGAGACGCCGACACCCTCACCGAGCGGCCCGGCGGCCGTGACCCAGTCCTGGTCGTAACACACCTGGCGGCAGTCGACGACCGTCGGGAGCGCGTCGAGCTCGTCGAGCGCACCGAGCAGATCGATGAGCCGCCCGCCGTCGGCGTCCCAGACGAGCGCGTCGATCTCGGCCTCGGCCAGCTGCGCTGCCGTCTCGGTGAGATCGGCGTCGAGTGCGATGACCGGACGTTGCGTGATGGTCCAACCGGCATCGGTGTAGGTCTCGAGGAGCCGCTCGCCGCTGATGATCTTCGATTCGATGTCCAGGACCGGGGCGGCAGCGTTCGCGACGGAGTCGGGGAACTGCTCGGCGAGATAGGCGGCCGGACCGGCAAGCGACAGGTTGTTCGCGAAGGGGTTCGACCCGTAGGTCGCGGGCGACTGGCGGCGCCGGGGTGTTCGGGCCTCGGCGGCGAAGTCGGGGAGGCTGCAGTCGGGCGAGAGCAACATGTCGAGTCCCTGGTCGTCGTTGAGCGCCCACGAGCCGACGAGTGCGAAGACGTTGGCCACGCAGGCCTCACGAACGGCGTCTTCGTGGTTGAAGACCGCGCTGTCGATGAAATCGACGACGACCCGGCGGTCGGCGAGGCCGCCCTCGTCGTTCACGGCCTGGGCCCACGCTGCGACGGCGTTCCACGCCGACAGACCACGATCGTCGCCGACCGCGCCTGTGCTGGCGTCGGCGATCACACCGATGCGGATGATGTCCTCGGTGATGCCGGGTTCGGGGTCGGGAACCGGTGTCGGCGTCGGCGTCGGGTCGGTCTCGACGGTGACGGTCGTGGTCGTCGTGGTGTTCGAAGGTCCCAGCGCCGAGTCGGCTTCGGGCGTGGGTGTCGGCGTCGGCGTCTCGATGGCGAGTGTCGTGGAGGACGGCGGACCGAGATCCGGGGTTGCGCATCCTGTCGCGACCATGGCGCCGAGCAGCACGGTCGACACGAGACGGACAGTGGGGCTGAACACCGATGGGAGCCTAGTACCGGCTCGGGCCCGCGATGCTCCGCCCCGCTGGCCGTCACTGCGACCGAATCGGCGCCTCAGGGAGTGTCACCGGGCCGGCTCGGGCCACTACCGTGCCTGGTGGTGAGACGACGACGATGACGGATCGGCCGCACCGGAGGGGCCGTCGATCGTTGATCGACAGGCGGGCTCTGACCGCATTGCGACACATCGAGTACCGTCGGATCTTCGTCGCGTCGTTGATCGTGCAGACCGGCTGGTGGCTGTCGCACATCAGCTTCCAGGCCCTCATGGTCGAGCTCACCGACAACGACGAGCTCCAGGTGAGCCTCTTGTTCTTCGCGTTGTTCATCCCGGTGCTGCTCGTCGCCCCCGTCGGCGGGCTCGTCGCCGATCGCCTCGACCGCAAGATGATCATGCTGTGGTGCTATGCCGGCATGTTCACCGGCGCGGTGACGATGACCGCGCTCGTCGCGACCGACACGATCACACCGAACCTGTTGCTGCTCGTCGGCCTGCTGCTCGGCTTCGTCTTCGCCGTGCTCGGCCCGGCCCTCCAGGCCACCGTGGCCAACTCGGTCACGGCTGTCGATCTGCCGAGCGCAATCTCTCTCCAGGCGACGTCCATCAACCTCACCCGTGTGGTCGGTCCACTCGTCGCGGCGCCGCTGGTAGCCGCTGGGCTGTTCGAAGCCGCCTACGCGGCGTATGCGGTGGCCGCCGTCGTCGCGATGGTTCTCGTGAGCCGGGTCCGGCTCACGCCGTACCGACGCGACCCCGACCAACTCAGCCCGATCGCACGCCTGGCCGAAGGCGTCCACCACGCCCGCGAACGGCAGCCCGCGGTCCCGGTGCTGGCGCTCACGGCCGTGCTGACGCTCCTCGCGGTCTCCCACATCGGGTTGCTGCCGTCGTTCGTCACCGAGGATCTCGGCCAACCGGAGGGACGATTCTCGATCGTCGTGGCCGCGACCGGTGTCGGTGCCATCGTCGGGGCGCTCTCGGTTGGATCGCTCCGGTCAGCGCCGACCATGCGCCGGGCCGGGTGGCTCGGTGCGCTCTATGCAGTCACCCTCACCGCGTTCGCGTTGACCGAGTCGTTCGTGATCGCAGTGTTGATCCAGGCGCTGGCCGGCATCTTCTACTTCGCGGCCTTCACGACGCTCCAGACGATCATCCAGCGCGTCGTCGACGACGCGAAGCGCGGCCGGGTCATGAGCCTTTTCCAGATCAGTTGGGCCGGGTTGGTGCCGTTCGGCACGCTCGCGCTCGGATTCACCGCGTCGCGCCCGGGCGTCGGGATCAGAACGACCCTCGTGATCAGCACGCTGATCGCCGGCGCGGTCTCGGCCGGCGTCGCACTCGTCGGCGGCCGGTGGCCGGCCGCCGACGCATACGAGACGTCGGAGGGCTCAGCCCTTGGCGGCCCGGAACCCGGCGTCGAGGTCGGCGATGATGTCGTCGATGCTCTCGAGGCCAACTGAGAGCCGCACGAGGCCGGGCAGCACGCCCGTAGTGGCCTGTTCCTCCTCGCTGAGCTGGCTGTGGGTGGTCGACGCGGGATGGATCACGAGACTGCGGACGTCGCCGATGTTCGCGACGTGGCTGTGCAGCTCGAGGGCCTCCACGAATTTCTGGCCGGCATCGACGCCGCCCTCGATGACGAACGCCGGGATGGCGCCGAAGCCGCGTCCACCGGTGAGCTCGGCGGCACGCGCGTGGTACGGGCTGGATTCCAGTCCCGCGAAGAACACCTGCTCGACCTCGTCGCGCCCCTCGAGATACTCGGCGACGACCTGGGCGTTCTGACAGTGCCGTTCCATCCGCAGACTCAACGTCTCGAGGCCCTGGAGGAACAGGAACGAGTTGAACGGGCTCACAGCCGAGCCGAGATCGCGCAGCATCTGTACGCGGGCCTTGATGATGAAGGCCCCCGGTCCGAGCGCCGGCCAGTAGGCCAGACCGTGATAGCTCGGATCGGGCTCGGTGAAGCCGGGGAACTTGTCGGTCGCCCCGAAGTCGAAGCTGCCGCCGTCGACGATGACACCACCGATCGACGTACCGTGGCCGCCGATGTATTTGGTGGCGGAGTGCACCACGATGTCGGCGCCCAGCTCGAAGGGGCGGACGAGCCACGGCGTGGTGGCGGTGTTGTCGATCATCAGCGGCACGCCGTTGGCGTGAGCGATCCCGGCTATTCCGGCCACATCGAGCCAGTTGTTCTTCGGATTCGGCAACGTCTCGCCGAAGAAGAGCTTGGTGTTGTCCCTGGTGGCGGCAGCCCACGCGTCGAGGTCGTCGGGATCGTCGATGAACGACACCTCGATGCCGAGCTTGGGCAGTGTGTAATGGAACAGGTTGTACGTCCCGCCGTACAGCGCCGCCGATGCGACGATGTGGTCGCCGGTCTCACAGATCGTGAGTATCGCGAGTGTCTCGGCGGCCTGACCGCTGGCAACCGCGAGGGCCCCGGGAATCCCGACGGCTGTGGTCGTCCCGCCCTCGAGCTCGGACATACGAGCCTCGAACACTCCCTGGGTGGGGTTCATGATACGGCTGTAGATGTTCCCCATCTCGGCCAGCGCGAAAAGGTTCGCGGCATGTTCACTGCTGTTGAACGTGAACGATGTCGTCTGATAGATCGGCACCGCCCTCGCATTCGTCGCTGCGTCGGGCTCCTGGCCCGCATGAATCTGCTGTGTCTCGAAGCCCCAGCCGTCTGAGCCCATGTGGATTCTCCGCTTCCTCGATCGTGCGAATGGAGCCACGACACTAGTGCCCGCTCGGCTCAGGCGTTCCCTCGACGAACCCTCGGCCGCTATGGGCGTCGGTCGGGCCGACGCCGGCTCAGACCGCGACCGGCGAACGGACCGCCGCCAGCTCGGCCGGGCCGATGACTCCGGCGGGACGGCCATCGGCGTCGTACACGAACGCTCGATCGGCCTCGGGGGTGCCGAGCCGCTCGAGGACCGCCGAGAGCGTCTCGTCGGTTCGGGCACCGACGAAGCGGTCGAATCCGACGGCGATGTCGGCCACTGTGACCTGGCTTCGGCGCTTGGCGCTGACGCCTGCGGCATCGAGCGTGGTCACGATGCCGCGAGTTTCGCCGTCCGCGTCACGAACCGGGAACGCGACAGGACCCGAGAGTGGGCTCACCATGGCGGCCAGACCGCTGACGGTGACGCCGCTGTCGATCGGAGACGACAACGGGGTCATCGCGACGTGCGCCGGCAGCGTCGCCGCCTGCTCTGCGAGCTCGTGGTAGCGCAGCTCCTGGGTGGCTGCGGTGCGCAGGAACCAGCCGAGAATGACGATGGTGATCCCACCCGGCAGTCCGTTGAACACGAGGAGGAGGCCGCCGGCCATCAGCACTGCGCCGAAGCCGCGGCCGGACCGGCTGGCAATCGACCGAGCACGGGACACGTCGCCGCTGCGGGCCCACAGGACCGCGGCCAGAACCCGACCACCATCGAGTGGTGCCGCCGGGATCATGTTGAAGACGGCGAGCACGCCGTTTGCGAATGCCAGCCACGCCAAGACCGTTCCGACGAGGGTCGAGCCGACGAGCGCCTCGAGCCCGACGGCGGCAGCGAGGAACCCGAGGGCCAACACCAGGCTGACGGCCGGGCCGGCCAGGGCGATCTTCAGCTCGGCGCGGGGCCGATCGGCCTGGCGGTCGAGCTCGGCCACTCCACCGAGGAACCAGAGCGTGATGGATCGAACCCGTATTCCCTCGCGCTGGGCGACGAGGCTGTGACCGAGCTCGTGGGCGAGGATCGACGCGAAGAACAACACGACGCCCGTCAGCGCCGCCGCCCAGTAGGCGCCCGAGCCGAGTCCGGGCGAGGCGGCCGGTAGCAGACTCCCCGCCAGACTTGCGGCCTGGAGCCAGGCGATGACCAGCAGTCCCCAGTGCAGGCCCACGGGAATCCCCGAGATCGTCCCCAGCCGCAGGTGTTGCTTCATCGGTGAGTCCACGCTCCTTCGGCGTTCCGGCCGGTCGCTCCGACGGCCGATGTCATCTGCAACACCAGGACCGGGCGGCGCGTTCCCTGACGAGCCTCATTCTGCGGAGTTGCCCGGAAAACCAGGCGAAAGACCGGCCGCACGACCGCATTCTGCGATCGTGCCGCCATACTCTGACGATGGTCGAGTCCCAGGCGATCGACGGAGTCGTGTTCGACATCGGTGGCGTGTTCCTCGTGCCTCACCCCGAACCAATCGGCGAGGCGCTCGCCGATGCAGGGCTCGAGGCGCCGGCCGAGCCCGACCGCTACCGCGAGGCCCACTACCGGGGGGCGAGGGCGCTCACCGATCTGTTGTCGGACAATGGCCATGTCGACGACACCGACCACGACGTCTGGGCGAGCTATGACCGGGGCTACTTCTCGACACTGGGCGTTGCCGACGACGATCTCGATCGGGCCCACGGCGCCAGGCAGCGCCAGCGCACGCGGGGTGTGATGGGCGTCTGGCGGCTCGACCTTCCCGTCAACATCACGGGGTTCCACCGTCTGGCCGCCGCCGGCATGGCGCTCGCAATCGTCTCCAACAACGACGGGACCGCGGCTCAGCAGATGGTCGAGCACGGCGTGTGCCAGGTCGGCGACGGGCCCTTGCCCTCGGTCGCAACCGTGGTCGACTCCACCGTGGTCGGTGTCGCGAAACCCGATCCGGCGATCTTCTCGCCTGCGGTCGACGCGCTCGGTGCGCCACCCGAGCGGCTGCTCTACGTCGGCGACACCGTACATGCCGACGTCCGTGGTGCGACTGCAGCCGGGATGCAGGCCGTCCAGCTCGACCCGTTCGACCTGCACCGGGAGTTCGATCACCCGCGGGTCGCCGACGTCGGCGCGCTCGCCTCGATCCTGCTCGACTGACCGCTTCGGCGTCGCCCCGCGACGTGGCGGCCCCTCACACTCTCCTCATCGGTTCATCGCGGCCTGATCGCATCCGCGTGCGACAACTGATGGCATGCAGAGCCGAGACCTCCGGATCGCGCTGACCGCAACGACCTGCGGGCTCGCCATCACCCTCGCCGTCACCGGCTGCGGGATCCGCGCCACCGACCCGTCGGTCCTCGACGAGCCGACGACGGTCATCGAACCCACAACCGGGCCGGTCACCGACGAACCAGTCGAGAACGTCGGTGTCGTGACCGACCCCGACACCACCCCGGACACCGACGCCGACGCCGACACCGTCACCGACGCGGTCGACGAGGCCGTCGACGCGCTGGCCGCGGTGGAAGCGCTCCTGAACGAGCTCGACGCGAGCCTCTCGGCCGTGGACGACGCTCTCACCGCCGATGCCGCTGCCGTCGTGACCGACGATGCCGTTGCCGTGTTGACCGACGATGCGGCCGACCTCCCATGATCACCCCCGACCCAGGAGAGACAATGTCCCCCGATCCGATCACCCGTCCCCCCACCGAGGTTCCGGCGCCGCGTCGGACCCGACTGGCCGTCCTCGCCATGGCCGGCCTGCTGACCGGGGGCCTCGCGCTCGGCGCCGTATCCCCCGCCGGGGCGCTCCAGGACGACGTCGCCCCGCCCGAGAGCGATCGGGCCGAGGTCGACGCCGTGCAGGACTTCGACATCGATACGGTGCGAGCTCGTTGCCTCGCCGCGATCGACCGCCGCCTCGACGATCTCGCCACTGCCTCGGCGCGACTGGCCGGCGTCGACGTGCTGCCCGCCGATCACCTCGGCAGTCTCGAATCGATCATCGGCGCCACCGAGAGCGGCCTCACCGAGCTCGCGCCGGCGATCGAGTCCGCCGCTGATGCGACCGAGCTCCGGACCGAGTGCGGCAAGATCGCGCCCGACTACCGCGTGTACCTGGTCGTGCTCCCGCAGGCCCACCTCACCGTCGGTGACGCCAGGGTCGAAGCGGCCGTCGAACGGGGAACCGACGCGATCGGCCAGCTCGACGAGGCGATTGCCGAGGCGATCCAGGCCGGCGCCGACACGGCCGAGGCCCAGCAGCTCCGCGACCAGGCAGCGGCACAGCTCGACGCCGCCGACACGGCCGGCGATGGTGTGGCCGAAGCGGTCCTGGCGGTCACGCCGGCGAGCTGGAACGACGGCCCGGGGGCCGAGACCCTCGCGGCGGCCCGCGAAGATCTCCAGCTGGCCAGGAGCTCGCTGCACGACGCCCGTGAGAGCCTTCGCGCAGCTGTCGAGGCCCTGCGCGACGCCCTGGGCAGCGTCGGCTGAGCGCAGTCGGCGGGATGTCGATGCCCTGCCGGCGCCGCCGGTGGGGCATCGACGGGTTCAGAGGGCAGCGACGGCAGTCAGCAGGCGGTCGATGTCCTCGTCGACAATGTACCGGGTGATGCCTGCTCGGACGGCACCGTCGGCGAGCCCGTAGCTCGCCATCAGCTCCATCGCGTAGTAGTCGCCGTCCCAGACCGCGATCTCCGCGGCTGCGAGTGCCCTCGCGGTGGCCGACGGCGCCATGCCATCGACTCGAAACGCGAGCGTGGGTGCACGATCGATGCAGTCGTGCGGACCGAGCACCCTGACGTTCGGCATCTCGACCAACCCCGCCAGCAGGCGCTCGAACACGCGTCGTTCGTAGCTCGCGATCGCCTCCATCCCCTCGTCGAGCAGGAAACGGGCGGCAGCATCGAGCCCCGCTATCGACTCGAACGAAGGGGTCCCGAGCTGGAGGCGGTCGGGACCGTCATCATCGGCCGGGCGGACCTTGTAGGGAACCAGGTCGGCGAGCAGTCCGGGATCGAGCCAGGTGATCCCGGCGTGAGGGCCGTACCACTTGTACGACGAGGTCGAGTAGACATCGCAACCGATCGCGCCGACGTCGACCCGAGCATGCGGGGTGAGATGGACGCCGTCGACCATGACCATCGCACCGGCCGCCTTGGCGGCTGCGGTGATGGCCGCGACGTCGGGCATGGTCCCGATCGCGTTCGACGCACCGGTGACGGCGACCCACCTCGTGTTCTCGGTCAGCGCCGCGGCCACCGACTCGGTCGGGAGGCGGCCCGTCTCGACGTCGAAGTCGACCAGCCGCACCGTGGCGCCGGTGTCCGCGGCTGCGAGCAGCCACGGGGAGATGTTCGAGTCGTGGTCGATGCGCGTGCACACGATCTCGTCGCCGGGCCCGAGGTCGCGGGCGATGGCCCTCGTGATCGAGAACACGTTCGCCGTGGTGCTCGGTCCGAACATGATGCCGTCGCCATCGGCGCCCAACAGCTCGCCCATGGTGGACCGAGCCCGGGAGACGAGCTCGTCGCATGCCTCCGCGGCTGCAAACGGCCCATGGGAGTTGGCGTTGTTGCCACTGCGCTGCCAGCTCGAGGTGGCCTCGATGGCCGTATCGACCACTTGCGTACCGGCCGGCCCGTCGAAGCGCGCCCACCCGTCGCCGAGACCCGGGAACCGGTGTCGGAGATCTGTCATGGCCGCGACCGTAGCGGCAGGCGACGCCGGGGCGCCGATGTCAGACTCTTGCCGTGAGCGACGAACTGACCGGCCAGACCATCGACCTGCTCCAGACGCTCATACGCAATGCCTGCGTCAACGACGGCAGTGCCGCTTCGGGCCAGGAGGTCCGCAGCGCCGACGTGTTGGAGACGTTCCTGGAGGGCACGGGTCTCGCCGTCGAACGCTACGAACCGACGCCGGGCCGGGTCTCGCTGGTTGCACGGATCGAGGGCACCGACCCCTCGGCGCCGAGCCTGTGCCTCATGGGCCACACCGATGTCGTGCCGGCTGACCCGAGCGGCTGGCGTCACGACCCGTTCGGCGGTGAGCTCATCGACGGCGAGATCTGGGGTCGCGGCGCCGTCGACATGTTGAACCTGACGTGCTCGATGGCGGTGGCGTTCCGGCACCTCGCCGACCGCGGGTTCAAGCCCAGGGGCGACCTGATCTACTTCGCCGTCGCCGACGAGGAATCGGGGTCCGATTACGGCGCACGGTGGGTTGCCGAC
>JAOTZB010000223.1 GCA_029861625.1 Acidimicrobiia bacterium | reverse complement strand
GAGAAGTTCCACATCGACTCCGTGTCGACGGCCGAGCAGTATCTCGACGCGCTCGTGCTCGAGCACCCTGCCTCGCCGGTGACCCGCACGATCAGCTTCGACGACCCGGCGGAAGCGTTGTGTGCCGAGGCCGAGCGGCTCGAGGCCCGGATGATCGTGGTCGGTAACCGCCGGGTCAAGGGAGCGGGCCGTGTCCTCGGCTCGGTGGCCAGCGACGTTGCCCGCCATGCGCCCTGCGATGTCCTGATCGCGAACACGACCGACGGCTGACGGGAGTCGACCCCGAACGACCTACCCGCCTAGGTCTCGGTGGCGTAGTGATCCTCGACGTAGGTCTGGGTGTCGATGGGCGGGCGAATGTAGACGCCGTCCTGCGGCGGCGGGAGAGTCAGCTGCTCCGAAGTGAGATCCTCGTACGGAATGGCCGAGAGGATGTGGCGGATGCAGTTCAGGCGGGCCCGACGCTTGTCATCGGCATCGACCACCCACCACGGCGACGCCTTTGTGTCGGTCGCGCCGAACATCCTGTCTTTCGCCTTGCTGTAGTCGAGCCAGCGAGCGCGCGATTCGAGATCCATCTTGCTGAGCTTCCATCGTTTCTCGACATTGTCGATGCGGCCCTGGAAGCGCCGTTCCTGCTCTTCGTCACCGACCGAGAACCAGAACTTCAACAAGATGATGCCGGACCGGACCAGCATTCGTTCGAAGTCGGGACACGACCGGAGGAAGTCCTCGTACTCGTCTTCGGTACAAAATCCCATGACGTGCTCGACTCCGGCGCGGTTGTACCAGCTGCGATCGAACAGGACGATCTCCCCCGCGGCCGGAAGGTGAGCGGCATACCGTTGGAAGTACCACTGGCTCGCCTCGCGCTCGGTGGGCTTGTCGAGGGCCACCACTCGGACGATTCGAGGGTTCGTGCGCTCGGCGATCCGCTTGATGGCGCCGCCCTTCCCCGCGGCATCGCGTCCCTCGAAGAGGATGCAGACCTTCAATCCCTCCTGACGAACCCACTCCTGCAGCTTGACCAGCTCGCGCTGGAGACGGGCCAGCTCACGCTCGTACTCCTTCTTCGGGATTCGCCTGATCGTTCGGTTCTGAGACGTCCTGTCCCCCTCCGGCTTCTCATCGGTGTCTTGTGTGCCCACGAATGCTCCCTACGTATCACCGCAGCCGGCTGGCTGGCCGATGCCCTGCCTGCCATGTTGGCGTCGGGAGGGTCGATTCCGCAATCGGGGCGGCGCCACCGCTGTAGCCTCCACGTGATGTTGGCCGGTACTGGACGCGTCCATCGCATCGACCGACGCGGCGTCCGCGATGCAATCCCGTTGTTCCTGCCGGTCATCCCGTTCGGTTTCGTCGTGGGTCTGGCCATCACCGAGAGCGAGCTGCCGGTTGCGATCGGATGGGCGAGCTCCCCGCTCATCTTCGCCGGCGCAGCACAGCTGGCCGTGGTCAGCCTCGCCGGGACCGCGTCGCTGTGGGCCGTGGTCGTCGCCGGCTTCGTGATCAACACCCGCCACGTCATGTACAGCGCGGCGATGTCACCCGTCTTCCGCGCCCAACCGCGGTGGATGCGGTGGGCAGGGCCGTTCCTGCTCATCGATCAGGTCTTCGCGCTCGCATCGTTGCGAACCGACCTCGAAACGGCCGAATTCCGGCGGTACTACTTCACCGTCGGTGGGTTCATGTTCATCGGCTGGCAGATCGTCACGAGCGTCGGCATGGTGGTCGGGCCCGTCGTGCCCGATTCGTGGCGGTTCGACTTCGCGGTGCCGATCATGTTCATGGGGCTCGTGTTGTTGGCGGTGAACCGGGCGCCGGCCGCCGTTGCCGCGATCGTCGGCGGGCTCGTGAGCCTCGCCGCGGTGAGCCTCCAGGACCGGTTGGGCATCTTGATCGGTGCGGCTGCGGGCGTCGTTGCCGGCGCGATCACGGAATCCGTGCTGGAACGGCGCACGGTGATCGTGCCGGCATGAGCACCGGGGCCGCGCTGACGATCGTGCTCGGTGTCGCGCTGACGACCTACTCGATGCGGGCGAGCGTGATCGTCGCGCTCGCTGATCGGACGATGCCTGCAATTGTCGAGCGGGCACTGGGGAACGTCGGGCCGGCCGTGCTCGCGGCGCTCACCGTGAGTCTGGCGGCGGGCAGCGCCGACGGCGGCGCCGCCAGCCTCGCGTTCGCCGAGGCGGCAGCGCTCATCGCCGCGGCCGGTGTCGCGTGGTGGCGCAAGAACATGATCCACACGCTCGCCGGCGGGATGCTCACGCTCTTGGTGTTGGCTGCCATATTCTGACGATCGCCGGTCACCGCGAGCCGCCCTTCAGAATGGGCTCAGGCCCATTCGGTTGCGGATCGAAACGAGCTCGCCCAGATGGTTGTAACCGTGGCCGATCGCCTCCCACTGGAGGAAGAAGGTCGCGGGCTTGGCATCCCACATCGCGTACAACCAGTCGAATCGATCCTCGGGCGTCCCGAGCGCCGCGAGTGCGGCGCCGCTGTCCGGGGTCGTGTCGAGCACCGCCAGGTCGGCCGTCTCGACCCAGTCACGAGTGCTCACGGCCACGGCGAGGAGGTACAGGCCGACCGCCTCGGGGTCGAGCTCGGTAACGAGCTCGGTGTCCTCGGCTTCGGCGAGACCCCTCCACAAGTCGCCTCGGGCGCCGACGCGGTCGGTCCAGCCCTCGACCACCTCACCTGCGCCCCGCAGGATCCGGTTGACCGCGACATCGTGATGACGAGCGGTGTGCCACAACACATAGGTGGGAGCGATGCCCCCGTCGTCGACCCGCTCGATCCTGCGATCGGGCGGGATGCACTCGAGGACGCCTCGATCGAGCCGAGTCGCCAACGTCATCAGATCGGCCATGATCCATGTGCGCACATCCATGCCGATCAGTTTCGCGCCCTCAGCCGTTGGCCGCTCGGCCGACGAGCCCGAACCGGCGATCGGCTCGGACGAGAAGGCTCGGCAAGATGGTCAACGAGGCAACCAGCGCAACAAGGACGTCGACGCTCACCACGAGACCGAAGTCACGGAGGAGTGGGTAGCTCGACAGGGCGAGCGCCCCGAATCCGATAGCAGTGGTCAGACCCGACACCACGAACGCACGCCCGATCCGCAGCGCCCCCTGGGCTACCGCCTCGTCGGGTGAGCGTCCGCGCTTACGCTCCTCCAGGTAACGCGCCTGGATCAGCACGGTGAACTCCGTACAGGTCGCGATGACCAGTGGTGCCGTGACACTGGTGATCGGGCTCAGTTCCACGCCGAGCAGCGCGATCACCAGCGACGACGCTCCGACTGCGATCAGCACCGGCACGAGCGGGAGCAACGCGAGCTCGATCCGGCGATACACGACGAGCAGCCACAGACCTACTGCCATGAGGGCACTCCAGGTGATCAGACCTCTGTTCGCCTCGAGCGCGTCGACCAGTGCGACGCCCACGACCGCGAGACCCGCCGGCGTCACGCGAGTACCCGGTGGCGGCGCAAGCACACCCGTCTCCGCCGTATCGAGGCCGTCGGGATCGAGCTCGGCGATCAGTTCGTCGACCAGGTCGGCCCGCTCGGACAGGGTGATCGGGGGAATCGGGAAGACGAGCGCTGTGCGCCGGTGCCCCTCATCGATGAACGAGTCGACCAGATCGACCGGTGCACCGTCCAGGAACAGGTTGAGCTCGGACTGGCTCGGCGGGAACCCGGTCACGGCTTCGACCGAGGTGCCGATGTAGGCGGCTCTGAGCAGCTGGTCGGGTCGTCGAGCGAGCTCGCTGGCTGCGAACGCTCCCGTCCACTCCGAGATCGCGGTATCGGTGACATCGGGAGACTCGATCAACAAGCTGACCTCCGACGACGTTCCGGTCACGTCGCGGACCGCGGAGAGCTCCGCGACCGCCTCGCTGTCGGCGGGCACCCAGTTCTCCGGGTCGGTCTCGATCGAGAACCGCCCCTCGACGATCAAACCGCCGATGATCACCATCAGACCGATCGGTACCAGCACGGCGAGCGGCGCCGTGCCGATGTCGGACAGTCGAGCGACACCACGCTCGACGAATCCGGCGGTCGTGCCTTCGGCGGGCCCCGGCGGCACGGCGCCGCGGTGTCGCCACGCCAGGACCGAGGTCGTGATCCCGATGCCGGCGGCGTACAGACACCCGACACCGATGGCGAGCATCAGCCCGAACTGACGGATCAGCTCGACCTCGGAGAAGAGCAGGGACAAGAAGCCGGCCGCAGCAGCGATGACCGCCACGCCCAGCGTGGGGACGACCGTGGCGATCACACGGCCCAAGGCGGCCTCGCTTCCATCGCCCGCGAGTTGCTCCTCGGCGAACCGGCTCTGGGTCTGGACCGCGAAGTCGACACCGATCCCGACGAGGATCGGGAGGCCGGAGATCGTGATCATGGTGAGCGGTATGCCGACATAACCGAGCAGTCCGAACGCCCAGGTGGTTCCGACCACGACGCTCAACAGCGGCAACAGCCGGTCGGGAACACGGAACAAGAAGGCCAGCACGACGACCATCGCGACCGCCGCGAGCAAGCCGAGGCGCGTCATGCCGCCCTCGAGATAGTCGTTGATCTCCTCGATGAGCACGGGCGATCCCGTGACCGTCATCGCGAAACCATCGACCGGGTGCTCGGCTGCGGTCGCCTGAACCTCGGCCAACGCATCACCGGTTGCCGCCAGCTCCAGGTTCCCCGGGAGCCGGACGACGATCAGCGCATGGGTGTCGTCGGGGAACACGTCGCGCTGCGACGATCGGATCTCTCCGTTGTCGTCTCGCAGCGACAGGCGCACGAACGACGGGTTCTCCATCACGAACGGATCGTCGAGGCCCAACGCCGCACCCTCGGTGATGACCGGCGCGGCCCGCTCGGCCAACCCGGCCAGCCGGTCGCCGAAGCCTGCGACAACGCCGGCAACAGCCGCTTCGGTGTCGGCAGGCGATCCACCGTCCGAGCCGCTGATGTCGGCCGCCAGCGCCTGTTGACGAGTCGATGCCAGCTCGAGCAGTTGCGGGCCGGCCGTACTCATCTGTTCGGCGATTCGCATCGAGCTCAGTGGGCCGAGCACGGAATGGAATCGGCCCGCGTCGTGCAGCGCGTCGTCGAGCTCGCGCAGATCGGCCAACGACGCCGGCGTGAAGAGGTCCTCGACGGTGCGGCCGTCCTTCGCACTGAGCAGGATCAGCATCGGCTCGCCACCGAAGGCGTCCTGGAAGTCGGCGTTGGCTCGAGCCGCAGTCGAGTCGTTACCGACCAGAGCATCCTGACTCGTCTCGAACTCGATGCGGGGCAACCCCGCCGCGAGGACGATCGTGACCGCGGTCATCACGGCGAGGAGGAATCGGTGGCGTCGACAGATGAACGCCGCCAGCGGGGTCGAAGGATGGACCATCAGCGCGCGAGTCCCTGCGTCGGGCTCAATCCATCGAGTCGAGCGCGCTGCGGTAGCTCTCGCGAATATCCGCGACCGCCTCCTTCACCCCATCCAGGATGTCCTCGACGGCGCGATCGGCGCCACCACGATCGGCCAACCAGGAAGTGGCGGAGTCCAGCACCTGGCGCCCCTCGCCGACGAGTTCCATGACGCGGTCGCGCGCGTCCATCTGACCGAGCCGAGCCTGGACCGCGAGGCTGTCGAAGCGGGCTCGCCAGGTGTCGAGATGACTGTCGACGATGAGTGCGATCACGTCATCGAGTCGATCCTCGACCCGCGCGAGTCGGGCACTGATGTCGGTCAGCTCTTCGGTGGTATTCCTCAGATCGATGTCGCTCACGGTTGCTCCAGGGGATCGGATCGGTGGTCGACCGCCGGCCACCTTCCCACCGTCGCCGAACCCGGTCGGAGACCCCAGAGGCAAAAGCCCCTGATCAGCCCCGGGAGCTCGACGTTCCCCGGGCGTCAGGGTCTCGTCATGGCTTCCGGGCAAGGAACGAGTACCCCCGCACGTCGTAGGCCCTGGCCTTGTCCTCGCCGGCGGCACCGCCGAAGGTGTCGACCGCAGCGCCGATCTCGATGTCGGCGAAGCCGATCTCGACCAGCATCTTCTTCCAGCCTGCACACGGCAGGCCACCGGCGATTCAACCGGTCCAGAGGTCGATGTGACGCATTGCCTCTTCGGGAACAGGTCGGCCGTTGGCGATGTCGGCGAACTGGAGAATGCCACCGGGTCGAAGGACGCGGAGTACCTCCTCGAACACGACCTGCTTGTCAGCACAGAGGTTGAAGACCCCGTTCGAGATGACGACATCGGCCCAGCTCTCCTCGACGGGCAGACGCTCGGCGAGCCCCTCGCGGATCTCGAGGTGCTCGAGTCGGAGCTCGGCTGCGGTCGCACGTGACTTGGCCAGCATCTCGGGGGTCATGTCGACGCCCACGCCACCGCCATCGGACCCGGT
>JAOTZB010000222.1 GCA_029861625.1 Acidimicrobiia bacterium | reverse complement strand
CGTAGTAGTCGTCCCGGGGCGGGTTGGACACGAGATCGGCCGCGAGTCGGCCCCGCGCGCCGAAGCGCCCCTCCGGGTGGTCGTTGACGACGGTGCCGGGGTGGCAGCGAAACACCTCGGCGAGCGTTCCCACCTCTGGGTCAGCGGGTGTTCGCAACGCATCGAACGGCACGGCATGGGCGAGCAGCGCAACCCGTTCGGACTCGGGCCGTTCATTGACCCACGCCCAGTCGTCGCGGGCGCCGAGAACCATGAGGATGGACCCGGCCGTTCCCACAGCTAGGTCGAGCGCCTCGATCAGGCCGCCCGCACCACCCTCGACCGGACCGAGCGAACGCATCGACGCATGCGCCATCACGACGTCGCCGTTCTCGATGCCGAGTCGCGTCAAGTCATCCACGACACGAGCAACCGGGAGCATCGCCGCCATGTGGTCGAGTCTCCCACCGGCGGCGACGGCTGGCGCGCATCGATCGTGACCTCGGCCTCTGGGCACGCGTCCTCACCAGGCGGACGATGTCGGTGCAGACGGGGAGGTCCCGATGGCGCATCGCCAGCTCATGATCCTCGGCTCGGGCAGCGCCGCGCTGACTCTTCTCCTCCTGCTCTTCGGCTGTTCGGGCGATGACGAGACGACCGGCCTGGCGCGACGCCCTGGAGAAGTCCTGCCCGTTCTCGTCGAGGTGGACGTTCCGTACTCGTCGAGTTTCGACCTCGACGTCTACCACCCCGATGCAACGGGCCCATGGCCCGTGGCAGTCGTGTTCCACGGCGGTGAGGTGTTGAAGTCGTCCGTGCGAAGCTACGCGTCAGCGGTCGCCGAGCGGGGGGTTGTGGTGTTCGTCCCCGAATACAGCTCTACTCCCGAACAGGTAAGCGACGTACTCCATCTCGGCGGCGAGGACGCTGTCTGCGCCATGCGCTTCGCCCGCGCCCATGCCTCCGACTTCGATGGCCACGGCGACCGGATCGTGGTTGCCGGGGCCTCCTATGGCGCGAACGTGGCCGCCCTCATGGTGGTGGCCGCCGACGAGTTCGAGGGCGGCTGCGTCGCCGGCTCCGAGGTGAGTCCGGCGGCGGACGGGTTGGTCGGTCTCGACGGCATGTACGACTTCACCGAGCTACCCAGGGAGCTCGGCTTCCACGAGGACTACACCGTCGAGGAAATGGAGCGAGCCTCGGCGATCACCTACGTCGAGCCGGCCGAGCTTGAGGACGACACGCCCATCGAGCTCTTCACGGGACGGGAAGCGGTGACCCAGCACCAAGCCGCATTGTTCAGTGACAGCCTGACGGCCGCCGGCTACGAGGTCGTGCTGGTTCCGCAGCCGGAGCTCGCGCACGGTGCCTATGGCGGCGTCGCGCCGGGAACGGTCGAGGCTCTCACCGACATGGCCTTCGGCTAGCGCGCTGAAGCTGACCTGATGCCTCACTGAGTGTTCCGTGCGGATTCCCGGCGGGCTACCCGCCCAGGACGACGTCGAGGGCGAGGGTGAGACAGCGGGGACCACCGCCCGCCTTCAAGAACTCGCTCACGTCGACGACCACGACGTCGAAGCCCCATGCCTCCAGCTGGTTGCCGACGCGAGGCGGGCAGGCCGGCATGACGACGGTCTGATCGACGACGACCGAGTTGGCACAGAACAACAACGCCTCGTCGTTCTCGAGGCACAGGGGTTCGGGGACGAGATCGCCGATCACCCGCTGGCCATAGCTGTCCCAACCGAGCGGCGCACAGATCGCCCGGCGATCGTCGAGGGGGCAGAACGTCAGGTCGAAGTGATACAGCCGCTGATCGACGAGCTCGACCGATCGGGTGGATGCGCCGGTCAAGCTGGCGAGGGCGGCCGCGGCCTCGATGTCGGAACGCCAGCGGTAGCCCGAGATCAGCGTGCCGGCGAATGGCAGGGCGTCGCCGGCGCCTTCGTGGTCGAGCCCTTCGGGCAGCTCGGTCACCTCGTAGCCGGCTGCCTCGAAGTGAGCCACGTGGAATGGTGTCTCGAGCCGGCGTTCGGGATGACGAAACCGACTGGGGATGTACCGGGTGCCGCTCACCACCCCGGCGTTGGCGGTGAAGACCAGATCGGGCACATCGGGCGCCGGTTCGAGGATCTCGACCTCGGCACCGGCCTCGGTGAGCGTCGCCACGAGGCTGTTCCACTGTTCGTGAGCCTGGTCGCGATCGACCCGCACCTCGGCCTGCATCCAAGGGTTGATCTCGTAAGCGACCTCGAAGTGCAGAGGCGGGCACATGAGAAAACGTCGCCCCCACGCGAGGGTCACGCCCCGAGCTCCTCCGCCAGATCACCGAGGAACGGGCCGACATCGGTCACGATTCCCATCGCCTGATGACTGCCACGGTCGGCCAGCTTGGTCACTACCGCCTGGTTGATGTCGACGCAGAACGTGACGACGCCGGCCGGCAACATGTTGCCGGTGGCGATGGCGTGCAAGGTCGTGGCGAGCATCAGCGCGACCGTCACGCCCGGCACCAGTGCCCGCATGGCGTCGGCGGCCTCGACGACGTCGGTGATCGTGTCGGGTAGCGGACCGTCGTCGCGGACCGAACCGGCGAGCACGAAAGGCACGTCTCGCTGGATGCACTCGTACATCACCCCACCACGGAGGTAGCCGGCATCGACAGCCTGGGCGATCGAGCCGTGCCGACGGATCTCGTTGATCACTCGCACATGGTTGCTGTGACCACCTTCGGTCGGCGCTCCGTGGGCGACCGAGACCCCGAGGCTGGTCCCGAGCACGTTGCTCTCGACGTCGTGGGTCGCAAGGCCGTTGCCGGCGAACAACACATCGATCCACCCGTCGCGAACCAATCGGGCGAGGTGGCGGGACCCACCGGTGTGCACCACAGCCGGGCCGGCCACGGTAAGGACGCGGCCGCCGGTCTGGCGGGCGGCCCGCATCTGCTCGGCCACCTTCGCGACGAGCAGCGCCTTGGGCTTCTCGGACGACACGTCGGATGCCATGAACTCGAACGCGCTGCCCGCAGGCGCCTGGGGAAGTGGCTGCACGCGGACGCCCTTGCCTCCGACCACCACCTTGTCGCCGGTTCGGACGTGGTGCATCGGCGCGGTGCGGGCGCCGTCGGGGCCGACGACGATGGCGCAGTCCATCTCGGGATTGTCGACCGGCACCCACACACCGTCGATGCGCACGCCCGTGGGCAGGTTGGTGGTCGAGTAGAACCCGACCGGCAATACTCCGTCCTGGTCGGCCACGGCCATCGACGCGTCTTCGTCGTGCAGGCGATTCGCCCCGTGCACGTGGAGTTGTTCGAGCAGTGCCTCCATCGCATCGTCATCGGCGGTGAAGACCCGGATGTGGGCCAGACTCGGGTCGAGCGTGGTTCGACCCATGTCGAGCTCGACGACCTCGTACTCGGCGCCGGCCTCGAGGATGAGGTCGAGAACCTTGGGCAGGATCAACGAGTCGACGATGTGGCCCTCGAGCACCACGGTCTCGCGCCGGTTGAGCTCCTCCCTCATGGTCAACGACCCTACTTACCGATGCCGGCGGGCGGAGAGCCACCGAGCTCACCGGTCGGGCGGCGATGGATGTGATGGCATGGAGGCATGACCCGTACCTCCTCGGCCGCGGTCGACCTGGCCACCCAGTGGCTCCTCGACACCCGTGGAACCGAGCCGGCTCGCATCCGGCGGCGCACCCGCCTGCTCGGTCGTCTGCTCGACGACGACGCGGGCGTCGCCTTCTCGATGGCCTTCCTGGACCGCGTGATGCGAGCACCGACGCATTCGTCCGGCGCGGCTCAGCTTTCACATCTCGTCGCTCGTCGTGGTGCACCTCGGTTCCTGCGCTGGCCGGACCGCGTCCTGCTGCGGATCGGCGCTCGCCTCGCTCCGCTTGTTCCCGACCTGGTGATGCCGCTGGCAGAACGCCGGATCCGACGGTTGACCGACCATCTCGTGCTCGACGCGGCCGATGAACGCCTCACTGCCCAGCTCCGTGAGCGCCGTGCACAGGACGTGCAGGTCAACCTGAACCGGCTCGGCGAGGCCGTCCTCGGCGACGAAGAGGCGGAGCGCAGGGTCGAGCGGGTCGTCGAACTGCTCCATCGACCCGACGTGAGCTATGTGTCGGTGAAGGTGTCAGCCATCGCCGGCCGGCTCAACTTGTGGTCGTTCGACGAGACGCTCGAGCGGGTTGCCGAGCCCTTGCGTCGCCTCTACCGCGCCGCGGACACCATGCCCGCCGGGTTCGTCAACCTCGACATGGAGGAGTACCGCGACCTCGACCTGACCATGGCGGTGCTGCAGCAGGTGCTCGACGAGCCGGAGTTCGCAGCACTGGACGCTGGTGTCGTCCTGCAGGCATATCTCCCCGACTCGTTCCCCCGGCTCCTCGAACTGCTCGCTTGGTCGACCGAGAGGCACGCCCGGGCGGGAGGGACGATCAAGATCCGTGTCGTCAAGGGTGCCAACCTGGCGATGGAGCGAGTCGAGGCCGAGATGCGGGGCTGGCCCCAGGCGCCGTACGAGACCAAGGTCGAGGTGGACGCCAACTGGAAGCGGATGCTCGACCATGCATTCCGGACGCAGCACACGGTTGCCACCCGGATCGGGGTCGGCAGTCACAACCTCTTCGACGTGGCGTGGGCTCTCCGATTGGCCGAGGAACGGGAGGTTCTCGAGCGGGTCGACTTCGAGATGCTCGAGGGTATGGCGACGACCCACGCCGACGCGATCCACGAGGCCGCCGGGTCGATGGTGCTGTACACGCCGATCGTGGCTCGCCCCGACTTCCCATCGGCCATCGCCTACTTGTTCCGCCGGTTCGAGGAGAACACCGCTCCGGACAACTTCCTTCACCACGTTTTCGGGCTCCAACCGGACTCGCCGGACTTCGACGCGCTCCGCGCCGGCTTCGAGAAGAGCGTCGAACAGATGGCGGCTGTGTCGTCGGACCCGCGACGGACCCAGGACCGCACCAACGAGCGGCGGACGTTCCATCCCGACGAACCGTTCGCGAACGAACCCGACACCGACCCGTCGCTTGCGGCAAATCGCGCCTGGGCCACAGCCGCGATCACGCAGTGGTCAGCTCCCACCTTTCCCGCGACGGTTCGCACCATCGCCGAGGTCGACAAGACCGTGCGCGCCGCCGTGGTTGCCGCCGCGTCGTGGCGGACCCGACCGGCCGAACACCGCCGAGCCGCCTTGGAACGAGTCGCCGAGGTCATGGCTCGCCGGCGCGGCGAGATCGTCGCAACGATGGTGCACGAAGCGGGCAAGGTCGTCGGCGAGGCCGATGTCGAGGTCTCCGAGGCCATCGACTTCGCCCGCTACTACGCCCGCCGGGCCACCGCATCGACCCAGCTGGAGGGTGTGAAGTTCGACCCCTTCGGTGTTGTGGCGGTGACACCCCCGTGGAACTTCCCGTTCGCCATTCCGGCCGGAGGAGTGCTCGCCGCGCTCGCGGCCGGCAATGGCGTGGTGCTCAAGCCGCCCCCCGAGACGCCAATGTGCTCGTGGCTGGTTGCCGATTGCTGTCGTGAAGCCGGCCTCGACGACGATCTCGTCAGCTACGTGCGGTGCCCCGACGACGCGCTCGGTCGTCACCTCGTCGCTCACGATGACGTGGACGCGGTCGTTCTCACCGGAGCGTGGGACACAGCGCGGTTGTTCGCGGGCTGGAAGCCGGCGCGACCGTTGTTGGCGGAGACGAGCGGCAAGAACGCGATGATCATCACCGCCCGAGCCGATATCGATGCGGCCGTCGCCGATCTGGTCCAGTCGGCGTTCGGCCACTCCGGACAGAAGTGCTCTGCGGCGAGCCTTGCGATCGTCGAAGCAGGCTTGCACGACGACGTCAGCTTCCAGCGCCAGCTGCGTGATGCGGTCACGTCGCTCGCGGTCGCCCCCGCAACGGAGCTTGCGAGCGATACGGGCACGCTCATCCGTCCGCCGTCCGAGCACCTCCTCCGGGCTCTCACCCAGCTCGACGACGGTGAGAGCTGGCTTGTCGAGCCGACCCAACGGGCTGTCGGGGGTCGGCTGTGGACGCCTGGCGTCAAGCTCGGCGTCCGCGCCGGTTCGTGGTTCCACGACACCGAGTGCTTCGGACCCGTCCTCGGAGTCATGCGCGCCGACGACCTCGACCAGGCGATCGAGTGGCAGAACGCCGTGGCCTTCGGTCTGACCGGTGGCCTCTGGTCCCTCGACCCGGATCAGATCGCCACATGGCTCGACCGCGTGCAGGTCGGGAACGCGTACGTGAACCGTCCGATAACGGGCGCCATCGTCGGACGCCAGCCCTTCGGTGGCTGGAAGCGCTCCGTGGTCGGCCCCGGCGCCAAGGCCGGCGGACCGAACTATGTCGCTCAGCTCGGGACCTGGACCGATCTCGGTGGCGACCCCGAGAACCTGGCCGGGCTGGAAGCA
>JAOTZB010000221.1 GCA_029861625.1 Acidimicrobiia bacterium | reverse complement strand
GACTGAGCACCTGCACTCCGAGGTGGTCAGAGCCTGGATGCCCGATGACTGCGTGGGGAGCCTGCATGATGCACTCGGTCGCTATGCCATCGGCCAGGTGGCCTGGAGGTAGTAGGTCATCGCTCGTCACCGCGCCACGCGGCGAGCAAGAAGGCGACGCCAAAAGAGCCATGCGACGGATCCCGGAACGATGAGCCGGTTCCGATCGGCGGTGCCCGACACGGTCAACAACACGCCGCTCGCTGAGAACGCGAGCCAGCCCCCGAGGTTGAGGCAATGCGGGCTCATCAGCCGTGCCGTCGGTCGATCTCGGCCAAGATCGCGGGGACGATGGTCTCGAGGTCGCCAACCACCGCCCAATCGGCCTTGGTCACCATCGGGGCCTGGGCATCCGTGTTGATGGCGAGCACATGCTTGGCATTCATCATGCCGACCCAGTGTTGGACGGCGCCGGAGATCCCGCAGGCGATGTAGAGATCGGGAGCGACGACGGTCCCGGTCTGGCCGACCTGGTCGCTGTGCGGTCGCCAGCCATTGTTGGTCACGACGCGACTGCAGCCGACGACGCCACCGAGTCTGGCTGCCAGCGCCTCCAGCGGGGCGAACCCCTCCGCGCTGCCAACACCGCGACCCCCGCTCACCACGACGGGTGCGGTCGCCAGCGTGACGCCGGCCGCCGTCTCGGTACGATCCCGGACCACCGTTGTGGCGTGGACAGCATCGAGCGTTGGGGTGAAGGTCGCGGTGCTCGCATCCCCGGCACCGACGGGCTCGGGCTCGCGGGCGTGGGGGGCGAACGTGAGGAGCTTCAGGTCGCCCGTGAGGGACGAGCGCTCGTGGAGACTGCCGCCCCAACGCACGCGCGTCATCTCCCATGCGTCGGCGCCTACGGAGACGGTCAGGCAGTTCGCAACCATCGCCTCGTCGCGCACCGCGGCCAGGTGCGCCAGCACTTCGTTCCCGCGGTCGGTTCCGGTGGCGGCGACGGCGGTCGCTCCGAGTGAGTCGGCGAGCTGTGACGCACCAGCGGCCCATGCGTCGGGGCCGTAGTCGTCCAGGAGCTCGTGGTGGAGCAAATGAATCCCTGCGGGCCCGTGGGTGGCGACCTCGTCGGCCAGCGCGTCGCCGCTAGTCCCCGGAATAGCGGCATGCAGATCGAGCCTGGCTGCCGCCGCAACCTCACGCGCCGCCCGCAGCCCACCAAGCGTCGTCTCCGCGATGGCACCGCGGTCGTGCTCGACGAGGAAGACGAAAGCGCTCACAGTGACACCAGCTGCTCGACGACATCGACGACGGCGGCGGCGGCCTCCGGCCCGTCGCCGAGGATCTGGACCGAGGACGTGTCCTCGGGAGGAGGCACCAATTCGATCATTCGCTGGCCGCCTTCGGCGGCATCCGTGGTGACAAGCTCGATGGGGGTCTTCTTGGCGGACAAGCGGGTCTTGAGGGTTGGGTACCGGGGGAGGTTGATGCCCTCTCTGACGGCAACGGCTGCAGGCAGCGGCAGTTCGTAGACCTCGGCGCCTTGCGGCGTGGGTCGCTGCACGGTCATCGCACCGTCGTCGATCTCGATCGCCTTGATGCCGCTGACGATCGGCCGACCCAGGGCATGCGCAACCCGGATGCCGACCTGGTACCCGCCGGAGTCGGCAGATTCGTTGCCGAACAGGATCAGATCGAAAGGGCCCGCGGCGCCTTCGAGCCCCTGCACTGCAGAGGCGATGGCGCGAGCCGTCGCCACCGGATCAGGGTCCTCGGGTCCAGCCTCGATCCGCGCTCCGGCATGGACGCCCACTGCGAATGCAGCCCTGATCTGTTCCTCAGCTTCCGGTGGGCCCAGCGTCAACACGGTCACCGAGCCTCCATGCTGCTCGACGATCCGCACGCCCTCCTCGACGGCGCACTCCTCGTGGGGACTCACCGCGAAGCCGAGCAGGGCGGTGTCGATCGATCTGCGATCCTCGTTGAGCACGATGCGGGCTCCGGGGGCGGGAACCCGCTTGACGCACACCAGGACCCTCATGTCAGCCCTTCATCCTGGCGTCGTCCGGGTCGAAGAGCGGCGTGCTCCCGGAGACGGCGACCTTCACCGGAAATAGCTCGTTCTGGTACATGATCTGGAGGTCGGTTCCCACGACGGCGTGCTCGGGAGGGAGATAGCCGAGCAGCAGGAACTTGCCGACCGATGGACCCGCCCCGGCGCTCGTGACCCGGGAGACACGACCCCTGGCGTCGAGGATACGCTCACCTTCGACGGTCAGGATCGGCTCGTTGCCACCCATGGGGAAGCGGGCGATGCCGCTGCTCGAGACGTGGCTCTCCATGGTCAACGTACAGCACATCGCGGCCGGATCTTGATCGCGCGCGGCAAGGTAAGCCTTCCTGCCGATGAAGTCGGCCGACTTGACCTTCGGCCTGGCAAGACCCGCCTCGACGGGGTTGTACTCGGACTCGAGCTCGGCCCCCATCAACCGGTAACCCTTCTCCAGCCTGCCCGACGTCCCGTAAACGCCCGCGCCCACGGGCGTTACGCCGAGGTCGGCGCCTGCCTCGTACAGCAGGTCCCAAAGCTTGAGCCCATGCTCCATGTCGGTCGAGATCTCCCAACCCAGCTCGCCGACGTACGAGATCCGCAGCATGGTGCACGGGATCGAGCCAAGCGTTACCCGTCGCAACGCTCCGTACGGGAACCCCTCATTGGAGACGTCGTCACGGGTGAGTTTGGCCACGAGCTTGCGTGCATTGGGACCCCAGACACCGACCGTGCATATGGCAGAGGTCTTGTCCTCCATCACCACGGAACCGTCGTCGGGGAGCCACTTGCGGAACCAGTACGAGTCGCGCCCGCCGTCGAAACCGCCGGTGACCACGCGGTAGTGACGGTTGCCGAGCCGCAGGATCGTGAGATCCGATCGGAATCCGCCGGCCTCGTTGAGGAGCGGGGTGTAGATCGAGCTGCCGATCGGTCGGTCGCATTGGTTGACGGCCATCCGCTGGATGTAGTCGACGACGTTGGGTCCGGTGAAGTCGAACATGGCGAACGCGGTGACGTCGACCATCCCGACCGTCTCCCGGAGCGCATGGTGCTCGGCAATCTGGATCGGCGACCACCACCGGGCATCCCACTCGTGGGGTCGCTCCTGGATCTTGTCGGCATACGTCTCGAGGAGCGGAGCGTTCGACTCGTACCAGTGGGGTCGCTCCCATCCGCCGGCCTCGAAGTAGACCGCGTCGAGCTCGCTGGTTCGCACGTGGAAGGGACTGATCCGGCTCAACCGCTCCGACGCCCATTGCTCACGGGGATGGACGATGCCGTATGTCTTGTTGAAGTGCTCGGCGCAGCGCTCGAGGATGTGGCGCTCCGTCCGCTGGTAGCTGTAGAAGCGGCTGACGTCCGAAGCGTGGGGATCGAGCTCCGGGTATCCGTGGGTCATCCACTCAGCGATCGTTCTGCCCGTGCCCGGACCCTCTTTGATCCAGATGGCGGCACAGGACCACAAGTTCCTCACTTCGACGGTCTCGCCGACGAGCGGCATGGCGTCCGGTGTGAGAGACAGCAGTCCGTTGATGCCGTACTTGATTTCGGCGTCACCGAGGAACGGCATGAGGTCGATGGCCTGTTCGAGCTGCGGATCGAAGTCGTCCACCGTGAGCGGCAACTCGGTGGGGGAGAGGCGCGATTCCTGGATCGAGGGGATGGTGTCCGGGTGGTGGAAGATCGGGCGGTGGGCGTACGAACCGACCTCCATGGATCCCGCGGTCTGCCGTTCGTAACAGAACGTGTCCATGTCCCTGACGATCGGGTAGCCGATCTCGTTGTTGGTGGCCTGGAGGGGCTCGAGCGGACCGACGTCGATCATCTGGTGAACGGCGGGGGTCAGCGGGATCGTGGCGCCCGCCATCGCCGCGATGCGCGGACTCCACACACCGCAGGCGATGACGACGTGCTCGCATGCGATGTCGCCCTTGTCGGTGCGAACGCTTGTCACCCTGCCGTCCGTGACGTCGATGTCGACCACCTCGGTGTTCGGCACGACCGTCAGGGCGTCGAGCTCGATCGCCCGCTCGCGCATCAGCGTGCCTGCGCGCAGCGAATCGACCACGGAGACAGTTGGGCTGTAGAACGCCCCGAGCACCAGGTCCTCGTTGATGAAGGGGACCAGATCCTTGACCTCAGCCGCCGAGAGGAGGCGTGCATCGATTCCCCATGCCTTCGCCGAGGTCATTCGGCGCTTCAGCTCTTCGAGCCGGGCCTCGGTCCTGGCGATCTCGATGCCGCCGCAGGTCGTACTGACGCCCATCTCCTCGTACTGGCGTTGGCTGTCGAGCGTGAGGTAGGCCATCTCCTTGTTGTGGTCAACCGGGAAGATGAAGTTCGAGGCGTGGCCGGTCGATCCACCGGGGTTGGGGAGGGCTCCCTTGTCGATCTGAACGATCTCGCGCCAGCCCAACTCGGCAAGGTGGGCGACCACCGAGTTGCCCACTATTCCCGCACCGATGACGACGACGTTGGCGGCGGTGGGCATCTCGCTCACGCTGGCTCCTTCCGGGTGACATTCGAGCGCATCCGCCGGTTTGTGCCACGGCGATGGAGCGGCGAATGGGTGCCAGGATGCGGCACGTTCCTGCGGTGTGGCACCCTACTGCGGCGGCCTGGCTGCTGCACCTCGGAGTTGCCCGGACCCCAGCGAGGTCAGACAAGCGACGCCGAACTGCGGGCGACCATGGCCGCCCGGCCGAGCCGTGACGGGCAAACGCACGGCGAGGAGCGCTCGGGCTGAGCCCCCCGGCTGTTTCTTTGGGGGCGAGAGACCCGCCGAATCGCTGGATGGTTGAGCGTGGGACGATTAGAGTGCCACGATGTAGAACCGTGCCGCATCATGGAACTCTCGGCAGAGGACCAGGCGTTGGCCACGCACTGCATCCACCCGACTCGGATGCGTGAGGACACGTGAGCGAGACATGAGCGACGACCAAGAGCTGGATCTCTCTGCGCTGCCCGACGACGAGCTAGTCGCCCAAATGCACGACGACCTGTACGACGGGCTCGCGGACGAGATCGCCGAGGGCACCAACATCCTGCTGGCGCGGGAGTGGACGGCATCCGATGTGCTCAACGAGGCGCTCGTCGAGGGCATGCGCATCGTCGGCATCGACTTCCGCGACGGCATCCTGTTCGTGCCCGAAGTACTGCTGGCCGCCAACGCCATGAAGGCCGGCATGAAGATCCTGCGCCCGCTGCTCGCCGAGACCGGCGCCGACACGATCGGCAAGGTCGTCATCGGCACGGTCAAGGGCGACATCCACGACATCGGCAAGAACCTCGTCGCAATGATGCTCGAGGGCGCCGGTTTCGACGTCATCGACCTCGGCATCAACACCGATGTCGACGAGTACCTCGACGCCCTCGACGAGCACAAGCCCGACATCCTCGGAATGTCCGCGCTGCTCACGACCACCATGCCGTACATGAAGGTCGTGATCGACACGATGGTCGAGCGCGGCATCCGCAACGACTACCTGGTGCTTGTCGGCGGCGCCCCGCTCAACGCGGAGTTCGGTGAGGCCGTCGGCGCCGATGCGTACTGCCGGGATGCGGCAGTCGCTTCCGATACGGCAAAGGAGCTC
The DNA here is from genome assembly GCA_029861625.1 of Acidimicrobiia bacterium. GTDB lineage: Bacteria > Actinomycetota > Acidimicrobiia > Acidimicrobiales > JAHEJN01 > JAOTZB01. Next base: position 792 of record JAOTZB010000221.1, on the reverse strand, counting down.
GTGCTCCGCCGGCGGATGATGGCGTCCGAGGATGCCTGAGACCGATACTCCTCGCGTTCTGGTGCTGGCCTGCGGTGCTCTGGCCAGGGAGATACTCGACGTCGTCGCTATGAATCGTTGGCGTCACGTCACGCTGGAGTGTCTCCCCGTGGGGTTGCACAACCGGCCCGAACAGATCCCCGCCGCCGTCGAGCAGCGTCTTGCCGCCGCATCTCAGACCTACGATCGCATCCTGGTCGGGTATGCGGATTGCGGGACGGGTGGGCTACTCGACCCCATTGTCGACCGATACGGCGCCACCCGGCTTCCCGGTGCCCATTGCTACGAGTTCTTCGCGACTTCGCCGCGATTTGCCGAACTGCACGAGGCCGAGATCGGCACCTTGTATCTCACCGACTACCTGGTGAAGCACTTCGATCGTGTGGTCTGGAGGGGTCTCGGGCTCGACCGCCACCCTCAGCTTCTCGACACGTACTTCGGCAACTACACCCGCTTGGTCTACCTGTCACAGCGACCCACGCCGAGGCTCGTGAACTCAGCCGAGGCCGCAGCGGAACGGCTCGGGCTGCGTTTCGAGCACATCGCGACCAGCTACGGCGATCTCGAGACGTCCATCGCCGAGTTCGCCGCCGCCGCTGACCTCCGGTTGCCGCAACTCGCCGAAAGCGTGTGACGATGCGCGGTAACCGTCCCAGCGGCCGAAACGCCACCGGCGACACCCAGCTCATCACCATCCTCTGGCGCGACATACCGACCCAGGTCACCGCGAGGGCTGGACGCCGTAAAGTCAGC
>JAOTZB010000220.1 GCA_029861625.1 Acidimicrobiia bacterium | reverse complement strand
GCGTCGGTCTGGTGCGTTATAGGTCTCCGATGGCGTCGAGGATGTCGAGGCGGGAGGCCCGGCGGGCGGGGAGGGAGGCGACGAGGAGGCCGGCGACGGTGGCGATCACGACGTAGAAGACGAGTGTCGGCGCGGGGACGGCGAGGCGGTCGATGGCCGAGTCGGGGATGGCCACGACCGCGAGCCAGCCGAATATGAGGCCCACGATGACACCGAGGAGGGCCCCGAACAGTGACACGATGCCGGCCTCGAGGCGGATGAGGCGCCGGGTTTGGCGGCGGGTCATGCCGATGGCCCGCATCAGGCCGATCTCTTGGGTTCGTTCGAGCACCGACAGGGCCATGGTGTTGGCGATGCCGAGCAGGGCGATGACGATCGCGAGGCCGAGGAAGACGTTGATGATCACCAGCAGCGAGTCGAGCTGGCTCTCGAGACGGTCGGTGAACTCGTCGCGGGTCTCGAAGTTGAGTTGCGGGAATGCCCCTTCGAGGGGCGCCAGGGCGGCATCGGCTTCCTCGGTGTCGACGCCCTCGGCCAGCTTGGCGGCGACGGTGTTGTCGTCCTGGCTGGCGAAGTTCTGTTCCCACAGCTCCAGGTCGACGATGTGGTTGCTGAGGAAGTCGTCGTCGATGATCGCCCCGACGGTGATCGCCTGCATCCCGGTCTCGGCGAACTCGACCTCGAGCGTGTCTCCGACACCGACGGCGTTGTCGGTGGCCGCGTCCTCGGTGAGCACCAGGGAGTCGGTGGCGTCGAGGTCGCCGGCGATGACGTTGAGGTCGAGCAGGTCGGTGAGGAACGACAGTTCGGTGCCGGTGATCTCCTTGGTGTCGCCTGCGACTCGGAATGAGCCGTCGCGGACCGCGGCGACCTCTTCGAACTCGGGGAGCGCCTCGACCTGGCTGGATAGCTGGTTGCTGAAGCCGAGGTTGTTGTCGGAGGTGATGAGGTAGTCGGCGACGACAGTGGAGCCCAGCTGGGCGCGGACGGTTTCCTTCAGCGACTGCGCGACGACGGTGGCCATGGCGATCAGGGCCAGGCCGATCATGAGACCGGCCGCGGTGCGGGCGGTGCGTTTGTTGTCGCGGGCTGCGTTGGAGCGGGCCATGTGGCCGGTGATCTCGTCGCCCGGGTACTTCTCGAGGGGCGCGCCGAGGGCCGACGCCGCGGGGCTCGAGAACAGCGGCGCGTACATCGACACGGCGATGAACACGAGCACGGCGCCGACGCCGAGTGCGGCGAGCACGGCGGCGGTGCTGCCGCTGCCGAAGACGCCGTAGGCGAGCAGCAGCACGCCGGGGACGGCCAGGACGGTGGCGATGATCGTACGGCGGGTGCCCTCGCCGGAGCCGAAGCGGAAGCCTGCGCGCATGGCCGCGACGGGCGGCACGCGCGCCGCCCGTCGGGCGGGGGAGTAGGAGGCCAGCAGGGTCACGCCCACACCGACGACCACAGCGGCAATGATCGTGCGGGCCGACAGGATGAGGTCGAAGTCGGGGAGCTCGAAGCCCAGCGCGTTCATGAGCTCGCGGAGGCCGAGGGCCAGCGCCAGCCCGCACCCGAGGCCGAGCACCGACGCGAGGAGGCCGATGATCAGCGCCTCGAGCAAGGTGGCGAACCGTACCTGGCCGCTGCTGGCACCGAGCGCTCGCAGCAGGGCCAGCTGTCGCACCCGCCGTCCCAGCAGGATGTTGAAGGTGTTGCTGATGATGAACGTGCTGACGAACACGGCGACCAGCGCGAAGGCCAGCAGGATGTTGCCGAAGATGTTGATGATCGTGGTGAAGTCCTCTTGGTCGTCGGCGGTGGCCTCGTCCCCGGTGATGGCTTCGACGCCATCGGGCAGGCCGGCAGCCACATTGTCGACGAGTTCTTGTTGCGCCACGTCGCGCTCGGCGGCGATCTCGATCTGGTGGTACACGGCATCGGCGCCATCGAGTCGCCAGATCTCGTCGATCAGGAACCCGAGGATCGTGGTTCCGGCGATGGAGTTCTCGTCGCCGAACTGGGTGGCGCCGACGAGGGTGAAGGGCTCGCGACCTTCGACGCCGATCATGTCGTAGCGCTCGCCGATTACGAAGTTCTCGCGTTCGACTGCTCCCACGTCCATGACGAACTCGCCGGGCTCGTCTGGCGCTTCGCCGGCAACCAGGTTCATGGGGTTGAGCGTCGACTCGCCCCAATTGAACGACAGGACTGGCGGACCCTGGGTCTCGAGGGGTTCGGCGTCGGGGCCGGTCCCGTCGACGGGGATGATCTTGAAGGACTGGAACACGCCCTCCGCCTCCGCCACCCCGTCAACCTGCCGCACTTCGTCGAGCACTGACTCGTCGACCGGTCGCAAGAGGAACTCGACCTCGTCGAAGTCGCTCTCCGAGCGGACTCGGGCATCGACGCCCTCGTTGGCCTCGGCGACCAGCGTGTCGAACGTGCGCAGCAGCCCGTCGGTCAACACGAACGACGCCACCACGAAGCTCACGCCGAGCAGGACGGCGAACGTCGTCAACGCGAACCGCAACCGGTTGGCGCCCAGGTTGCGCAGGCTGAGGCGGAGCATCTGTCGCATGGTTCAGACCTCGAGCGACTTGATCATGTCGAGCACCTTGTCTGGCGTCGGTGACTCGAGACGGTCGACGAGGCGGCCGTCACGGAGGAACACCACCAGGTCGGCATACGATGTGGCGACCGGATCGTGGGTCACCATCACGACGGTCTGGTTCCACTTGTCGACTGCGCTGCGCAGGAATCCGAGTACCTCCTGTCCGCTCGCGGAGTCGAGGTTCCCGGTCGGCTCGTCGGCCACGATGATGTCGGGCCGGGTGACCAGCGCGCGGGCCACGGCGACGCGTTGCTGTTGACCGCCCGACAGCTCGTCGGGTCGGTGGTGCAGGCGATCATCGAGCCCGAGGCTGTCGACGACCTGGGCCTCCCACTCGGGGTCGACCTGCTGGCCACCCAGGAGCAGCGGTAGCTGGATGTTCTCTTCGGCGGTGAGGGTCGGAACCAGGTTGAAGGCCTGGAAGATGAAGCCCATCCGCTGCCGGCGCAACAGCGTGAGCTCTTTGTCGGAGAGGTCGGAGATCCTGGTGTCGCCGATCCGCACCTCGCCGCTGGTCACCGAGTCGAGGCCGGCCAAGCAGTGCAGCAGGGTCGACTTCCCCGAGCCGGAAGGACCCATGATGGCGGTCAGCTTGCCCGCCTCGAACGCGATGTCGACGGCGTCGAGCGCAACAACTCTAGTGTTGCCCTCGCCGTAGATCTTGGTCAGACCCGTCGCCGAAGCGGCCACTATCCGGCTGGTGGCCAGTGGCTCGGCCAGGACCGCTTCCATTGGCGTCCTCCTTGCGCACCGATACTCACCGACTCCTATCAAGACGGGGGCCGACGGGACAGGGTCGAACGTCACCGTCCCCACTACTCGAGCTCCGAGCCCACTGGGCGTCCGCGGACGCGCCGACCCGCGGTCGTGCGTCGGTCAGACTTGGGCGCGGGCGAAGTCGGCGATCCACCGGACGACGGTGCCGGCGTGGGTGGGGTCGATGAGCAGCGATGTGTGGTCGCCTTGGTCGACGATGTGGATCTCGGCGTCATAGCCGGCTGCTTCGACGTCAGTGGTGGTGTCCGCCGGCGCCCAGTTCGGGGTTGAGTTGGTGAAGGATGCCGAGGGTGTTGCGAGTGTCCCAGATCTCGGCCACCGAGCCGTGTTCGATGCGGTACATCGATACGCCGGTGAACTCAACGGTTCCACCGGTAGGAGGTAGGCCCATGAGCGGGCCGCTGGAGGTACCTCGCGCCGTCCAGCGCACCGCGACGATGTCGCCGCGCGCAACGCTGTGATGGTCGGTGACGGTGAGATCCTCGAACGAGTCCCACTGGGTCTGGAGCCAGGCAGTGGCTCCGGCGGGGCCGTGGTAGGTGGCTTCGCAGGGCATGGCTGTGGCATGGATCAACACGTGGGGGGCCGCGAGAGCACCGATGGTGGTCGGGTCGTGGCGGTTGATGGCCTGGTCGATCCACCGTTCGACCACATCGCGGCTGGCTTCGGTGTCGATCTCGGGATCACCGCCGTAAGGCGGGTCGGTGACCAGTGCATGCTCGTAGATCTTGACGGGGGTGCTGTCGTCGAATCGGTAGATGTCGACGCGCCGGTTGGTGGCCGCCCGGTCGTTCTGGGGTGGCCCGAGCGCGACGACGACGTCATCGAAGGCGGCCAGGTTGTCGAGCGGCCCAGCGTCGGCGCCGACGGTGTCGTGGAACGCGGCGAGGTTGGCCTGAGCGGCTGGGCTGAGTTCGACCGGAGGGGGAGTCGGGGCCACGCCCATCTGTTGCATCTCGACTAGGGAGTCCATCCCGAACCAGATTTCGGCCAACTGACCGTCTTCGAGGCGGACCATGTTGACCATGCCGTAGTCGAGCCGTCCGCCCGTGGGTGGCGGAGCATGCTCGCCCTGGCCGGTGAAGGTTCCGTAAGTCGGCAGGAGGACGGCCACGTAGTCGTCGTCTGCGATCATGATCGGGATTGGGTGCCAGGAGTCAGGTGAGAGTTGTTTGAACCCGGCCCAGGTTGAGACCATGCCCTCGGGGCCGGCCTCGACAGTGCCTCCGAGCGGGTGGTGGAACACGAAGCCGGGCGCGACTACCTCGCGGACGGTGTCCCAGTCGTCGTCGTTGAAACCGTGGATGAACCGGACCGCGGCCATTTCGTTGGTTTGCTGCAGATTGGCGGAACTGTCTGGGCTCTTGGTCATGACGGATGCTCCTTGCGGCCGTTGGGAGAAATCGTCGCCGCGGTGAGCCACAGTCGGTAGAGCCACAGGTCCCCTCCAAGAGGGGAGCCCGCAGGTCCGCAGGACCAATGACTGGTGTGAGCCTGCGTGAAACCCGGGGCGGTTCAATCCGATCCACGGGCCCCCTTCGCCACTGCTCAGCACGAGTGTCCCGCGCCGGGTGAGCAGGCGGCGCAGCTCGAGGGGCCCGAGAGTGCCGGCGAGTTGGAGAATCAGGTCGTAGCGACTCTTGGTGGCCGCGATGTCCTGTTGTGTGTCGTCGAGCGCTGGCCGGTTTCGAGCAGCCCGACGTCACGTAGACCTTGGAGGGCGGTGCTGGCGGCGACGGGGATCGCGGCTGCCTGTTCGAAGGTCAGGTTCGCGGGTTTGGGTCCGAGCGTGTTCTCGGGGGCGCATGTGTATTCGGCGAAGCTGCCGTGGTTGGACTTGCCGTACACGGCGTCACCTGGCCGGAAACGGGTCACGCCCGAACCGACCGCTTCCACCCGGCCCTACCGGGGTCGGGCTACTGCCTTCATCTCTTCCTCCCGCCCTCAGCTCTCGAGGGCCACGGCGGCGGCGATGATGGTGACGAGGGCCATGAGCGTCCAGATGGTGAGGAAGACGATGCCGATTCTCACGCTCTCCGGGGCACCTATCCGGAGTCCGCGTCGGGTCATGGTGACGCGGGCGCTGATGCCGCGGCCACCGAAGTACAGGTACATGCCTCCGCCCACGAGACCGAAATACGGCCATGCGTCCGCGTCCGCGATCAGCAGAACACCGGCCACGACCATCACCCACAGTGTCAGCGCGTCCCAGAGCGCTTCGGCCCGGATGTCGGCCCAAAAGGTGGGCTCGACATCTTCTTCGGCTTCCATCAGCTTCCAGCGAACGGCGGCCGCCGGCGCAAGCAACGCGATTGTCTGGCCGGCCCAGGCCAACATCGAGAGGGCGACGACGGTGATGCCCCAGATGGTGTTCATGTGCTCACTCCATGAGTCGCACGAAGCAGTAGACGCTCTCGATCACGCCGAAGGCTGGCCACATGCCCCACACGACCACCCAGTATGTGAAGGTGTTGCGACGGGAGCCGAGGTCGCGGTCCCAGAAGTAGAAGAAGACCGCGGTGTACCAGAACGGGACCGACGCCATCAGAGCGAGCAGAAATCCCCACCGCTCGCCGAGGAGCATGCCGATGCTGCCCGCGATCTGCAGGGGCGCCCACAGGAACGGGTCGGCCCAGGCCGTGGCCTGGTTGAACGCGAAATAGGCGGCCGGATCGGTGTCGTCAGGCGAGCCGCCGTAGACGTTCTCAATCGTCCACTGTGCCCGCGGCCGAAATACCGCCACCAGCTGGAGGCCGGCGAGCAGCGAGATGAGACCAAGCCCGATCAGAGCGACGACCCAGGTCGCGGCGGTTACGTCCACGATGACGGCTCCGAGCCGGTTGTCTCTGGTTCGGTGGTGAGGACGATCTTGCCGGCATGACGGCCGTAGGCGAGCAGTTCGTGGGCCCTGGCGGCCTCGGCCAGCGGGATCCGTTGACTGACGATGGGCTTGATGGTGCCGTTGGCGGCGAGGTCGAGAAGCTCGGTAAGGGTCTCGGCGTACCAGCCGGGGTGGGCATCGGGGTAGGTCATCATGTTTGGTGA
>JAOTZB010000219.1 GCA_029861625.1 Acidimicrobiia bacterium | reverse complement strand
CACTTTCACTATATTTCGATATATTTGAGTCATCGTCACTGACTCACCAGCGCCTGCGATGCCATGAACGGACCCGCCACTGCCCCCGTCCAGATCGAGCTCCACGGCCGCCGACGCCGCGCCGTGCGTCGGGCGACGGGCCCTGGAGCGGCCAGGCTCCGCACCGAGATCGAGCTTCTCCGACGGTGTGCCAGCCCCTCGGTGGTGTCGATCGCCGAGGTCGATGACGACGGCACCTCGGTCAGCATCGAGTTCGACTACATCTCCGATCGGACCCTCGCGACATGGCCGGTCCCCGAGGTCGCCGACGCCGCGCAACTGATCGCGCCCATCGCCGAAGCCGTGACCGAGATCCACGGCTGCGGGGTCGTGCACGGCAATCTCTCGGCCGATCACGTCCTGATCGGAACCGACCGTCGGCCGGTGCTCTGCGGCTTCGGTCGGGCTGCGACGGTCGCCGACGCCGACCCCGTCGTCGACACCGCGGCGCTCGGGCGCACCCTCGTGGCGCTGCTCGATCGTGTCGACAACAGCCGTCAGGCCGGACCATGGGGAACACGGCTGTTGCGTGGGGGTCGTCGGGCCGAACGGTCGCTTCGCGACCTCGCCCAGCGGGCGACCAGCGGGGCGATCGACGCCCGGTCCTTCGCCGACGAGGCGGCGGCAATCGCCACCAGCGCGGGTCCAGCGACACGCAGACTTCACGAGTCCGGAGATTCGGACGACGAGCGAACCGGGCCGTCGTCACCATCGGTCGATGATCCACCCGACTCGACCGTGCCTCCGACGCGGGTGTGGCGCACCCGGCCGACCCGCGTGCATGCGAACGAACGCGACCCTGTGAGCCGGTGGCTGATCGTCGCCGTCGCCGTCACGATCGTGGCGACGGTGTCGGGATTCGCGGCTGCACGAAGCGGCGGCGCCGATCGGTCCACAGATCCGGTGACCGTCGGCCCGATCGTCGATCGGGTCGACAACCCATCGCCGCAGGCGGGTGCGGCCACCACCTCGACTGATGTTCGTGCGCCGGCGGAGGGCGAGAGGGAGTCGGAGCCGACCGCGGCCCGCTCCGACGTGGTCCCCACTGCCGAGACCACGGCACCCCCGGCGTCGGGCGAGGTCGAGGTCTGTGCGTTCGACGTGGACACAACTGCCGATGGTTGTGCCGACCGCGTGTCGATCGCCGACGGGGTCGTCACCGTCAACGACCGCCGCTACGCCGTCGGGGTCGCTGGTGATCGGCTCGCGGTCGGCGACTGGGATTGCGACGGGCTCGCCACCGTGGCGGTCGTCCGACCTTCCAGCGGCGAGATCTTCATCTTCGATGCCTGGGCGCAACGCGGTGAGCTTCGAGCGCCGCTCGTGGCGCACCTCACGCGTCCCGCGGCCCCAGTGGCCATCGAGCTCGGCGATGGTTGTCACGATCTCGCCGTCGACCACGAGGACGGCACCTGGACCTACTCCGGGACGGCGACGTGACCCGGCCGACCAGCCAGTCGTCCGGTTCGACCCGCGTCGACCCTGGGTCGCCACGGCGAGCCGCAGCGACACTCGGGCTCCTCGGCTCGATGACCGCCCTCGTGGGCACACTCTGGTTCCTGGATCGGGTTGGCGACGGCGTACTCGCCCCACCGAGCTCGCCGTCGGTCGATGCGACACGAACATGGGCCGAGTCCCGTGACGTCGCCGAGATCGTCATGGCCACGCTCCGTCTCCTCGCCATCGGCCTCACCTGGTACCTGCTCGCTCTCATCGCGCTCGGCGCGCTCGCCCGACTGGCGAGGGTTCGACGCGTGGTCGGCGCCCTCGACCGCGCCACGCCCGCCTGGGTACGGACGATTCTCGACTCCTCGGTCGGCGTTGGCCTCGTCGCCGCCGCGACGCTCGGCATGCTCGCGCCGGCGGGCGACACCACGCCGAATGCCGAGTCGGCATCGGCCGGTCACGTGACCGCCGATGGCGACGACGCCAGCGTCGCAACGATGACGGTCCTCGACGGCGCCGCTGCCACCATGCACCCGATCGACGCGGCCGGCCCGACCGACGCGACCATGGTGGCGCTCGATCCGGAGCCGGAGGCGCCTGTCGCATCGACGCCGGTCGACGCCGACGTCTGGGTCATCGAGTCGGGCGACCACCTGTGGCGCGTGGCCGAGGAGACGCTCAGCCACCACGCCGGACGACCGGTCAGCGACCGGGAGGTCGACGGCTACTGGCGCACGCTCATCGAGCTCAACCGCGACGTGCTCTCGGACCCGACCAACCCCGACCTCGTCTACCCCGGGCAGGTCTTCACGCTCCCACCGGCGCCTTGAACCGGCGCCGCCACGAGGGTCAGGTCGAGGCGTATGCCAGGCCGAGATCACGCACCCGACGGTGGACGGCGTCGCCGCTGACGCCGAGGATCGCTGCCAGCGCCCGAACGTCGTCACGGCGAATGGTCAGGACCTTCCCGTTGAAGTCCTGACGTTGGATCTGGATCATCGTCACGAAGCGGCGCAACATCTCGGCCTCGGGCCCGACGAGCCCGTTCAGCCCCCGCAGATCGAGCGTGAGCGAATAGTCGCCGTTGGTCCTCGACCGTGCCCCTTCGGTGAGATCGATGGTGGGCGAGACGCCGAAATCGGGTCCGTCGTTCGGAAGGAGCTGATCGACCGGTACGCCGAAGAAGGCCGCCAGTCGCTGGAGCCGAGGCACCGAGACCGCCCGTTCACCTCGTTCGTAGGCGCCGACGACCGACGCCCTGAACTCGTGGTTCGAGTCGGCCTCGACTTGTTGGAGCGATAGTCGTTTCTGCTTGCGTATGGCGCGCAATCGTTCGCCGACGCGCTTGCTGTATGCCGCCGTTTCCACCTCGTGATCGCCCATCTGCTGGCCCCCCAAGCTTCTGACGCTCGACACCACTCTCTGACACGCTAGGCGCGCAGGCTGTGTTGAAACAACTTCCCACCGTGGTCAACACTCACCCGTCCAGATCAGCGGCGCGGTCGCTGCCGCGACGGGCCGCCAAGATCGTGCCGGCCACGATTGCCGCAGTTTCGGCTCGTAGCACACCCCCGGGCAGACCCACATGGGGCGCGATGCTACGTTCGGCGTCGCTCCAACCACCCTCCGGGCCGATGAGGATGGTTCGCACCGCCTCACTCGGCGCCGGCCCGCCCCGCTCGGCCAGGGTCGCGCCGGGCCGGGCCGCGGCGGCGCCGATCTCACCGACCGGCTCGATGTCGGGCAACCACACCTGGCGGCTCTGCATCGCCGCCTCTCGCGCGACTCGCTGCCACCGACGCCGATTCGCGGCCCGCTTCTCGTCGTCCCACCGAACGACCGATCGCTCAGCGATGAACGGCACGATGTCGTCGATGCCGAGCTCGGTGAGCTTCTGGACGATCAGCTCTGGGCGACCACCCTTGATGATCGCGAACCCGACCGTCAGACGGAACGGGTTCGGCGGCACCACGATGACGGGCCCGGTCGCCTCGAGGCGATCCCCGAACCGGCACGGCCGCCAGGCTCCTGCGCCGTCGCCCGCCGTCAGCGGGTCGCCGGGTCGGAGCCGGAGGACGCGGGCCAGATGATGACGATCGTCGGAGTCGACCTCGAGCGTGTCGAGATCGGGGACGAAGATGTGCGGACCGTCTCGACCCGATGGCGGCGTGCTCATCGCAGCAGCGACCTGCGGGTCAGGAGAAGGCCGACTTGATCCGGCCGACCCACGACTCGTCCCGGGGCGCGATCTGTTCGCCGCGCTTCTCGGCGAGCTCGCGGAGCAGCGCGTCCTCGTCGCTGCTGAGACCGGTCGGCGTGTCGACCACCAGCCTGACGATGATGTTTCCCCGACCCCGACCGTGGAGGCGGGGCACACCCTGGCCCTTCACGAACAACATGTCACCGGTGCCGCTACCTGCCGGCACGACGAGCTCGGTGGGTACGTCGAAGGTCTCGTAGGGCAGCGTGGCCCCGAGCGCCGCCTGGGTCATCGCGATGTGAAGATCCTCGACGAGGTCGTCGCCATCGCGCTGGAACCGCTCATGGGGACGAACCGACACGTGCACGTACAGATCGCCCGACGCGCCGCCGCGGGCGCCGACCGCGCCCCGGCCGGTGAGCCGGAGCGTCGATCCGTGATCGACGCCGCTCGGTACATCGACGGTGTAGATCTTCTCGACGACGTTGCGCCCCTCTCCCGAACACGTCGGGCACGGCGAACCGATCTCGGAGCCGAGACCTGAGCACCGGTCGCAGATTCCGGTGGTGACCATCTGGCCCAGGATCGACCGTCTGACCTGGCGGACCTGACCGCTGCCCCCGCACTGACCACAGGTCGATGGGCTCGTTCCGGCTGCGGCTCCGACCCCCTCGCACTCGTCGCACGCGACCGCAGTGCGCACCTTCACCGATTGCGTTGAACCGTGCACGATGTCGTCGAGGTCGATCTCGAGCACGGTTTCGAGATCGGCACCGCGCGGCGGTCCGGACTGGGTGCGACCGGCGCCTCCACCACCGCCGAACGGGCTCCCACCTCCGAAGAAGGCGTCGAAGATGTCGTTGATGCCACCGCCGAACGGGTCGCCGGCGGTGCCGGAACCGCCGAGACCGTCGTCGCCGAACCGGTCGAACCGGGCGCGGCGTTCGGGATCGGACAACACCTCGTACGCGTTGGCGATCTCCTTGAACCGCGCCTCGGCCTCGGCATCGTCGGGGTTCGCGTCGGGGTGGTATTCGCGGGCCAGGCGTCGGTACGCCTTCTTGATGTCGTCGGCCGATGCCGAACGGGAAACGCCGAGCACCTGGTAGTGGTCCGTTGCCATCAGCTCACTGCTCGCTCAGTCGAGAGCTCAGCTCCCGGCCGACGGCGGCCACGGCTGCGATGGCCTGGGGGTAGTTCATGCGAGTCGGTCCGAGCAGGCCGATGGAGCCGGCCGCCTCACCGTCGACGCTGTACTCGGTGACGATGAGCGAACACTCGTTGAGACTCTCCGAACCGGTCTCGGTTCCGATCGCGACGCGCATGCCACGGTCGAGGACGTCGCGAACGAGGCTCACCACGACGAACTGCTTCTCGAGAACAGCCAGGACGCCACGCACCGTCTCGATGGCGTCGAATGCCTCGGCCACGTGCGACGCGCCCTCGACGAAGACGGGACTTCCGGAATCGTCGGATGCGAGCGCGACGAGCGCCGACGAGACGATCGAATCGACCACGGCGTCGCCGGAGGGTTCATCGGCGGTGAACGAACCGAGCTTGGTGCCGGTCAGCCGGGCCGCGATGGTGCGGCTGGCCGCCTCGACCGCGGGACCGTCGGCGCCAACCGGCAGTTCGATCGGGTGCTTGTCGACCCGGCCGTCGGCGGTCACCACCACCACGAGCGCGACGTGCGGGTTGATGGCCACGAGCTGCACCGATCGGATCTCGGCCAGCTCGGACCCCGGTCCGACGAGGAGAGCGGTGTGCCGGGTGAGGTTGGCGAGCAGCTCGGTGGTGTGACCGAGCAGCCGCTCGATCTCACCGTGCGCCTCGTCGAAGAAGGCGGACACCTGACGAGCTTCGGGAACGCCGAGCTCGGTGGGCTCGACCAGCGCATCGACGAACTGGCGGTACCCCTTCTCGGTCGGGATCCGTCCGGCGCTGGTGTGGGGCTGGTGCAGGTAACCCTCGTCCTCGAGGGCGAGCATCTCCTTGCGCACGGTGGCCGATGACACGTTGACGACCGAGCTCCGGGTGACATAGGTCGAGCCGACGGGCCGCGACGTCGAGATGTAACCCTCGACGACGGCGCGCAGGATGGCCGCCTTGCGGGTTGACAACGTCTCGGTCTCAGGCATCGCGCCCTACGGATTCGGCAGACTCCATGATGACCATCAGCCTACCGAGCGCGACCGGTCCGATCGGTGCCGGTCAGTCGCCGAGCTTCAGGGCCGAGATGAACGCCTCCTGAGGCACATCGACGCGACCGATGGACTTCATCTTCTTCTTGCCGGCCTTCTGGTTCTCGAGCAGCTTGCGTTTCCGGGTGATGTCGCCGCCGTAGAGCTTCGCCGTGACGTCCTTCCGGAACGCCTTCACTGTCTCGCGGGCGATGATCTTGCCGCCGATCGCGGCCTGGATCGGGACGTCGAACTGCTGGCGGGGAATGAGCTCACGGAGCTTCTCGGCCATGCGACGGCCGTACTCGTAGGAGTTGTCGCGGTGCACGATCGCGCTGAACGCATCGACGGGCTCGTTCTGCAACAAGATGTCGACCCGCACCAGGTCGGCGGCGTCGAAGCCCGCGGTCTCGTAGTCGAGGCTGGCATAGCCCTGCGTGCGGCTCTTGAGCTGGTCGAAGAAGTCGACGACGACCTCGGCGAGCGGGAGACGGTAGACGAGCTCGACCCGCTCGGGCGACAGGTACTCGAGCTTCTCCATCACTCCTCGTCGCGTC
>JAOTZB010000019.1 GCA_029861625.1 Acidimicrobiia bacterium | reverse complement strand
CTCCGGGCGTTGCGCGACACCCAGCGCCCACCAGGTCGGCTACGCGTCGCGGTCGACCCGGCACGGGTCTGACCGATCCAGCGTTCGGGTCGGCTCCGCCCCGAGGTCAGGCGGACCAGTGTTGGCGTCGAACCTCGTACAAGGCGATCCCGGCAGCGGTCGCGACATTGAGCGAACCGACCCGGCCGAGCTGGGGCACAAATGCGGTGTGATCGCAGACCGCCATGACCGAGCGACTCACGCCCCGGTCCTCGTGGCCGACGACGACACAGATGTCGCCGGTCAGGTCGAGCTCGTGCAAGGCCGTTGCCGGGCTGGCGAGCTCGATCGCGACCAGTGAGTACCCCGCGGCGTGAACCGATCCGGCGAGTGACTCGGCCGAGTCGACGTGCTCCCACGTGAGATAGCGGTGCGTTCCGAGTGCGGTCTTCCCGACCTTGTCGCCGTCGGGTGCAGGTCCGTCGCCGAGAATCCACATGTGGTCGACGCGCATCGCGGCCGCGGTGCGGACGATGGCCCCGACGTTGAACGGGCCGGCCACCGAATCGAGCGCCAGGCCGAGGCGACCGCTGGTACGGCGGCGCCACTCGCGGTGCAGGCGTTTCAGGCCGGTGCCGTCGAGGGGCCGTGGTGGCTCGGTCACTCGGCCCGCACCTCGAGGAGTCGGTACCCCATCCGGGAGGCGACGCGTGTCGTCGGCCGTCCGGTCGACTCCAGCCAGCGGTGCAGTGAATCGGCTCCCAGGTGTCGGTGCACCACCAACACCATTCGGCCGTCCGGACGGAGTCGGGCATGCCAGGTGTCCAAGAGCTCGTGGAGCGCCGGTTTACCGATACGGATCGGCGGGTTCGACCAGATCTCGTCGACCTCGAGGTCGCTCGGCACGTCGTCGGGGTGGACGGCCCGGGCACCGGCGTGACCGGCGAGGTTCGCAGCGGCCAGTGCGACCGCCCGACGATTGACGTCGACGGCCCAGATCTGTGCGCGGGGTGCCCGGTGGGCCAGAGCGACGGCGATGGGGCCATACCCGCACCCGAGGTCGACCAGGGTGCCATCAGGCGATTCGAGTGCCGGTGCATCGATGAGGAGCAGCTTGGTGCCGGGGTCGATGCGATCGCGGGAGAAGACGCCGCGATCGGTGCTCAGCGACACCGAGAGGTCGGGGAGCGTGAGTTCGACGCTGGTCGGCGCTGACGAGACCTGTGGGTCGTCGTCGAAGTAGTGACCGTGGTCGGCCGGCGGGTGTGAAGCGGGCGGACCGGGAGCGTCAGCGGGCACGGCCCGACGGTATCCTGCCTCGATGGCACCCCACTCGATTCGCATCCTCGGCGACCCCGTCCTGCGCGGTCGGACCGACGAGGTCACCGAGATCGACGGACGCCTGGCCCGACTCTGCGACGAGATGTTCACCACGATGTACGAGGCGCCCGGACTGGGCCTGGCGGCTCCCCAGGTCGGGGTCCGCAAGCGGTTCTTCGTCTACGACGTCGGCGAGGGCCCCGAGGTGTTGATCAACCCGGTCATCACCGAATCCGAGGGCGAGTGGGAGTTCGAGGAGGGGTGCTTGTCGGTTCCCGGTCTGTCCTGGGACATCGTCCGGCCCAAGACGGTTCACGTCACCGGCTATGACCTCGACGGGAACGACGTCTCCGTCGAGGCCGACGAGCTCCTGGCGCGTCTTTTCCAACACGAGCTCGATCACCTCGACGGCGTGCTGCTCGTCGACCGCCTCGACGACGAACAACGCCGAGAGGCCATGCGAACGCTCCGCGAGCTCAATCTGGCCGACAAACCGACGCCGACCAACAGCGGGCTCCAACTGCCGTGAAGAAACCTCCGGCGGCAGTTCGCCGGCTGGTGTATTTCGGGACGCCTGCGGCGGCGGTACCGCCACTCGTCGCGTTGGCAGACGCCGGCTTCGAGATCCCACTCGTGGTGACCCGCCCCGATCGACGACGCAGTCGGCGCGCGGCGCCGTCGCCCAGTCCGGTCAGCGCCGCCGCACGCGACCTCGGGCTCGCCGTCAGCCACGATGTCGATGATGCCTTGGATGTCGGGGCCGATCTCGGTGTGGTCGTCGCCTACGGTCAGCTCATCAGGCCCCATGTCCTGGATCGTCTCGCAATGGTCAACCTCCACTTCTCGCTGCTCCCACGATGGCGCGGCGCAGCGCCAGTCGAACGTGCGCTCCTCGCGGGTGACGAGGTCACGGGCGTGTGCGTCATGGCCCTCGAAGAGGAGCTCGACACCGGAGCGATCTACGCGCAGCGCGAGGTGCTGATCGGCGCGACCGCGACGGCCGACGAGCTCCGTGCCGAGCTGGTCGAGGCGGGGACCGAGCTGCTCGTCACCACGCTGCGCACCGGGCTCGGCTCGCCGACCCCCCAGTTGGGCGAGCCCGTCCATGCCCACAAGCTGACGGCCGCCGAGCTCGAGATCGACTGGACCGACGCGGCCGAGGTCATCGACCGTTGGGTGCGAGTCGGCGGCGCGTGGACGACGGTTCGGCATGCTCGGCTGAAGATATGGCGGGCCGCGCTGCGTCCGGAGCTGACGGTGCCGCCTGGCCATCTGGTCGACGGTGTCGTCGGGACGGGTACCCACGGGCTCGAGCTCGTCGAGGTCCAGCCCGAGGGCCGGTCACGAGTCGACGCCACGGCATGGGCGAACGGCGCTCGGCTCGGGCCCGACGAGGTCCTCGGCCGGCCATGAGCGACCCCAGCGGCATCAAGGCCCGCGAGTATGCGCTGGACGCGCTGGTCCGGATCAACGAGGAGGGTGCCTACGCCAACATCTTGGTCCCGCGCGTCCTCGAGCGGTCCGATCTCGACGCTCGCGATCGGGGCCTCGTCACCGAGCTCGTGTACGGCGCAACCCGTGCCCGGCGGGCGTGTGACTGGCTCGTCGACCGGTTCTTGTTCGAACCGGTCGAACCGAGGGTTCGCGCCGCCCTGCAGATGGGCGCCTACCAGCTCGTGCACCTCGAGAAACCTCCTCACGCCGCGGTGAGCACGACGGTCGGCGCCTCGCCGAAACGCGCTCGGGGGCTCGTGAACGCCGTCCTGCGTCGTGTGGCCGAGGCCCCGATCGACTGGCCCGACGACGGGACGTGGCTCAGCTATCCCGACTGGATCATCGAACGCCTCGTCGACGACCTCGGTGACGACGATGCGATCGCGGCGCTGAAACGCATGAATCGTGCCGCCGAGGTCAGTACGCGCCCGGACGGCTACGTGCAGGATCGTGCCTCCCAGTTCGTCGTCGCCGCGGTCGGTGCAGAGCGGAACGAACTCGTGCTCGACGTCTGCGCGGCGCCCGGTGGCAAGGCCACCGCGATGGCGGAGACGGGGGCGCACGTCGTCGCCGCCGATCGGCGGCCGAAGCGAGTCGTGCTCGTCCGCGACAATTCGGGGCGGCTCGGCTACGAGAACGTCGCGGCCGTCGCGGCCGACGGCAACCAGCCGCCGTTCCGGCCCCGTCGGTTCGACCGGGTCCTGGTCGATGCGCCGTGTTCTGGGCTCGGCGTGCTCCGCCGTCGCCCCGATGCGCGCTGGCGCGTCACCGAGGACGCCGTGGACCGCCTCGCGGTGGTGCAGCTCGACCTCCTCACGGCTGCGGCCGACCTGGTTCGCCCCGGCGGGACCCTGGTCTACAGCGTGTGCACGCTGACGAGGCGGGAATCGCTCGACGTGGTCGACAGTTTCACCGACCGTCGAGGCGATCTCGAGGCGGTTCCCCCGGGTGACCCGTGGCGGCCATGGGGGAGCGGCGGGATGCTGTTGCCGCAGGACCAGGACACGGACGGCATGGTGGTGTTCCGCTGGAAGGTGGGCTGACGGGCGACGGAGCGCGGCTAGTACGGTTCGGCCATGCCCGACCTCGATTCCGCCGGACTCTCGGCCAAGGTGTTGACCGTGTCCGACGGCGTCGCGCACGGGTCACGTGAGGACCGCTCGGGTGTCGCGCTGGTCGAACTGTTCGAGGCGGCAGGATACGAGGTGGTCGAGCAGCGCGTCGTCGCCGACGGCGTCGACGCCGTCGCGCCGGCCCTGGTCGAGCTCGCGGCCGGCTTCACCGGCGTGATCGTCACCACAGGGGGTACCGGCTTCGGACCCCGCGACCTCACCCCCGAAGCCACCCGCTCGGTCATCGAGCGGGAGGCACCCGGACTCGCCGAGGCCATGCGGTTGGTGAACCCGCTCGGCCGCCTGTCCCGCGGTGTGGCCGGCACGATCGGTGCGGCGTTGGTGTTGAACGCTCCGGGATCACCGAAGGGTGCGGTGGAGTGCACCGAGGCGGTGCTCGACGTCGTGCCGCACGTGATCCGGCTGATGGCCGATGCCCCCACCGATCACTGACCACGCGTTCGGTCCCGCCGACGAACCTCACCTCCGTCGGGCTGCCGCGGTGGCCACCGCGGCCCGGCTCCATTCCAGCCCGAACCCGTGGGTCGGCGCCGTCGTGGTCGGAGTCGACGGGTCGACACACGTCGGCCACACGGCGCCACCCGGTGGGCCCCACGCCGAGCGGAGGGCGCTCGACGCTGCCGGGGATGCAGCACGAGGTTCGACCGTCTACACGACGCTCGAGCCGTGCTCGCACCATGGTCGCACGCCGCCGTGCACCGACGCGTTGATCGCGGCCGGCGTCTCCCGCGTGGTCATCGGGACGGTCGACCCCGATTCGGATGTCGCGGGTGTCGGCATCGAGCGTCTCGACGCGGCGGGTATCGCCACGGCCTGCGCCGTCGGAACGACGGCTGATCTCGTGCGGGCCCAGCTGGCGCCCTATCTGCATCACCGGCGTACCGGGCGGCCCTATGTGGTGCTGAAGATGGCCGCCACCCTCGATGGGCGGACGGCTGCACCCGACGGGACGAGTAGTTGGATCACCGGTGCCGAGGCCCGCGCCGACGTGCACCGGGTCCGGGCCGAGAGCGATGCGGTCATCGTCGGGGCCGCCACGATTCGGGTCGACGATCCGGCGCTGACGGTTCGTGACTTCCATCCCAGCGGTCCCACGGAACGACCGGATCTGCATCCTCGGCGAATCGTGCTCGGTGCGGTTCCCGACGGCGCCAGGGTGCGGCCGGCCGAGACCTACGACGGTGACATCACGGCGCTGGTCGAGCGCCTCGGCCATGACGGCGTCGTCCAGCTCCTCGTCGAGGGAGGCTCGACGGTGGCCGGCGAGTTCCACCGGGCCGGACTGGTCGACCGCTACATGGTCTACGTGGCGCCCGCGTTGCTCGGCGGCGACGACGGTCTCCCGGTGCTCGGCGGGAGCGGCGTTCCTACCATGGGCGAGCTGTGGCGGGGCCGGATGGATCGAGTCCGTCGGCTGGGTGCCGACGTGTGCATCGAAGTGGTCCCCGCCGATGAGCCCCAGGACGAACAAGCAAACTGATCGCCGATGAGCCTCGGGGGCGAAGAGCAAACTGATCGCCGATAGCGTGGCCGCCATGCTTCGTCTCGTCCTGCCGAAGGGTTCGCTCGAAGAGGCCACGCTCGCGTTGTTCGAAGCGGCCGATCTGCCCGTACGTCGGAGCTCGGCCGTTCAGTACAGGGCAACGGTCGACGACCCACGGATCGACGAGGTCCGGATCCTGCGCCCCCAGGAGATCGCGGGCTACGTGGCCGATGGTCTCTTCGACATGGGCATCACCGGTCGCGACTGGATCGAGGAACCGAACGCCGATGTCGTCTCCGTCGGTGAGCTCCGCTATTCGAAGGCGACCGCCGACCCGGTACGCATCGTCGTCGCGGTCCCGCAGGACTCGCCGTATGGGTCGATCGGCGACCTGCCCCAGGGCGTCCGCGTGTCGAGCGAGTATCCCGAGCTGACGCGCCGGTTCTTCGAGAAGGCCGGCATCGACGCCGACATCCGCCTGTCCTACGGCGCGACCGAGGCCAAGGTCCCCGACATCGTCGATGTCGTGGTCGACATCACCGAGACCGGGCGGGCGCTGCGAGCCGCAGGTCTGAAGATCATCGAGACGATCCTGTCGTCCTACACCGAGCTCATCGCGAACCCGATCGCCTACGCCGACACCGAGAAGCGCCACGCCATGGAGCAATTGCACACACTGCTCCAGGGCGTTCTCGAGGCGAGGGGAAAGGTGCTGGTGAAGCTGAACATCGCGGCCGCAAACCTCGACGCCGTCACCGAGCAGCTCCCGTCGATGAAGGCGCCAACGGTGAACGAGTTGTTCGGCGGCCGGGGATACGCGGTCGAGACAGTTGTCGAGAAGACCGAGATCAACGTGTTGATCCCAGCGCTTCGCGACCTGGGAGCGACCGACATCATCGAGTTGCCGATCTCGAAGATCGTCCACTGACCGACTCCCATGGCGCGAGGTGTGGTTGCGACGTTCGACGACGACGGCGGCTGGGGAACCATCGACACGGGCGAAGCCGGCGTCGTCGCGTTCCACTGCACCGCCGTCGCCGGCGGTTCCCGTCACGTCGATGTCGGCGTCCCCGTCGTCTTCCAGGTCGTCCCCGGCCGATCCGGCCGCTGGGAAGCAGCGCGGGTCGAGCCTGTGGTGTGACTCAGTCGGCGGCCTCGGACTCGTCGTCGGTGGTCTCGGACTCGTCGGCGGCGACACCGGTCTCGGTGTCGGTCGGAGCCGCCGAGAGCTCGACGTAGGCCATGCGTATCTGCTGCAACGCCTGACGGAGCACGGCTTCGTTCTCGCCGAGGCGCTCGGGGAGCGCATCGACGATGCCCGCGAAGGCGTCGATGGCCACCGCAGCCTCGACCAGCTGTGGCGGCTGGGCGCCGAGATGGATGGCAGCCAGCTCGTAGAGCCCCATCGCGTGGTTCGCGACGACGACGTTCGCCGGGGTCTCGGCGATGCGCTCGCGGGTCTCGGCGATCTCGGCCGCGATCTCCTCGGCGCGGGCCTGCTCCTCCGGCGACAGATCGTCGAACGACGGACCGCCGGGGTCCGCCGAACCGGCGGGCGGCGCGTCGGCGGTCGACTCGCCTCGATCGACGGGATGCTCGCCGTCAGGGGTCCACAAGCTCACGATTGATGCTCCTCGAGAGGTCCACGGCCTGGTTCTTGCTTCGGTCGTGTACTCTAGGCGCCTGACAACTGAGCGAAGCGGGGTAGCGGGTCACGATGTGACCCGATTGCGAGGCCCCCACCCGGCCACCTCGGTGCGCCCGGGTCCTTCGAGATCCACCTCCGGTGCGTTCTCGCGACGGGTGCCTCGCGGCACCCGTTTGGCATTTTTGTCGAATGGCAGTTCGTAGCGTACGCAACCACGAGGAGGGCACAACAGCGTGCTGAGGAGTGATCGGTCATAGCAGCGGCGACCAATGGGGAACCCCGGATCAACGACCGCATCCGAGCCCGAGAAGTTCGTCTGGTCTCTCCCGAAGGGGAACAGATCGGTATTCGACCACTGCCCGAGGCGCTGCGTGCAGCGCGCGAGCTCGGACTCGACCTGGTGGAGGTGGCCGACAAGGCCAGTCCGCCGGTCTGTCGGATCATGGACTACGGCAAGTACAAGTACGAAGCCGCCCAACGAGCCAAGGAATCCCGTAAGAAGAGTACGAATGTCTCGGTCAAGGAGATGAAGTACCGACCCAAGATCGGAATAGGCGACTTCAACACCAAGACTCGCAAGGTCCATGCATTTCTCGACGAAGGCAACAAGGTCAAGGTCACGATCATGTTCCGGGGCCGTGAGATGCAGCACCCCGAGCTCGGTCGCAAGATCCTCGACGAGGTCGCCGAGCAGGTGGTCGACGTCGGGAAGGTCGAGATCTACCCCAAGCTCGACGGCCGCAACATGGTGATGGTGCTCGCACCCGACAAACGCAACAAACCGAAGCCGAAACCCCGACCATCAACCACCGAGCCGGCTCCTGCCGCGGTTGACGCCGCTGCTCCCGGAGACCCGAGCTCCTCTGGCGACGACAGCGGCGACGCCGTACCGACTGCCAGCTGACAACCACCCGCGGCCCCCGGCCGCGACCCGAATGCTCGCCCAGCCTGCGAGACGGAGAACGACGATGCCCAAGATGAAGACACACAAAGGCGCCTCCAAGCGCTTCAAGGTGACCGGATCGGGAAAGATCCGGCGTCGCCGAGTGAACAAGAACCACATCCTCGAGAAGAAGAGTCCGAAGCGGAAGCGCCAGCTGCGCGCGCCCACCGAGGTCAGCGCGGCCAACCGCGACGCTGTCCGCCGCCAGCTCGGCATCTGATCTCACCCACACGAGACGCGAAAGGATTTCCTCTCATGGCAAGGGTAAAGCGCGCAGTCCAGAGCAAGAAGCGCCACCGCAAGGTGCTCGTTCGGGCCAAGGGTTACTACGGCAACAAGAGCCGCTCGTATCGTGCCGCCAACGAACAGGTCATGCACTCGCTGCAGTACGCCTACCGCGACCGGCGGGCCCGCAAGGGTGAGTTCCGCAAGCTGTGGATCCAGCGCATCAATGCGGCATGCCGTCTCAACGGCACCACCTACAGCCGTTTCATCGCCGGCCTGAAGGCGGCCGAGGTCGAGGTCGATCGCAAGGTGCTGGCCGACATGGCCGTCAGCGATCCCCAGGCGTTCGCGGCGCTCGTCGAGGTGGCGAACACGGCCGCCACCGAGGCCGCAACCACCTGAGAGCCGAGGGTGACGGCCTCGGTCCGCCCAATGGCACCACGCCGACCAGCCGTCGATGCGCGGGCGAAGGCGCTCCGTCCCCTGGTCCGTCGGCGATCAGTTCGGCGCGCCGAGGGACGCTTCGTCATCGAGAGCGCGAAGACGCTGTCGGTCGCGCTCGACGCGGGACTGCACATCGAGCGCGTGGTCGTGGAGAGCGGCCGTGCCGGCCCGGCCGATGAGCGGGTCGTCGACCGGGCATCGGAGCTCGGCATCGAGATCGTCGACGTGGCTGACGGTGCGCTCGAGTCCCTGGTGTCGGCCCAGCACCCACAGCCGGTCGCTGCCATCGCGGTCACGCCCAGCTTCGATCTCAGCGAGAGCCTGCGGGGCGCAAGCCTCGTGCTCGTTGCGGTCGAGGTCTCCGATCCCGGCAACCTGGGAACGATCATCCGGTCCGCCGAAGCCGCCGGAGCCGACGCAGTGATCGTTGCGGGCGATGCCGTCGATCCCTGGTCGCCCAAGGTGGTCCGTTCGTCCGCCGGGGGTGCGTTCCTCGTCCCGGTCGTCGAGACCGACATCGGCGATGCGCTCGATGCGGTCGCCGGTGCCGGCGTGCTCCGCCTGGCGGCCGATGCCCACGATGGTGTCGATCACGATCTCGCCGATCTCACCAGACCGGTCGCCTTCGTGCTGGGCAACGAGGCCCATGGCCTTCCCGAGGCTGCAGCGAGCCGTGTCGACGAATGGATTCGCATCCCGAATGCGGGCCGCAACGAGTCGCTGAACGTCGCCATGGTGGCGTCGATTCTCGGGTTCGAAGCTGCGAGGCAGCGTCGCATCGCGGGCATCGTGTCATGAGCCGATTCGCTCCAATGGTCGACGAGGCCATCGAGGCCATCGAGGGCGCGGCGAGCCTCGCCGATCTCGAAGAGCTCCGCCCGACGCTGCTCGGGAAGAAGTCGGCGCTCGCTGGTGCCAGTCGATCGCTCGGTGCCATGGACCCCGACGAGCGCAAGGCGGTCGGTCGAGAGCTCAACGTCGCTCGCGAGGCCGTCGAGGCATGCCTCGCGCGCCGCCTCGACAGCCTGCGCGTCGACGACCGGCGACAACAGCTCGAAGCCGAGCGGATGGATCTGACCGAGGTGCGGCCCGACCTTCGACGGGGTCACCTCCATCTCGTCACCCAGGCCCGTGATCGGCTCGAGGACGTCTTCGTCGGCATGGGGTACACGGTCGCAGAAGGACCCGAGGTCGAGACCGCCTGGTACAACTTCGAGGCCCTCAACATCCCGGAATGGCACCCCGCCCGTGGCACCTTCGACACGATATTCGTGAACCTCGGCGAGCCCGAGGAGGTCATGCTCCGGTCGCACACCTCGCCCGTCCAGATCCGCACCATGGAGGTCACCGAGCCGCCGATCTACGTAGTTGCGCCCGGACGCACCTTCAGGACCGACGCGGCCGATGCGACCCATCTCCCCGCGTTCAGCCAGATCGAGGGCCTCGTCATCGATCGCGGCATCACGATGGGCGACCTCGCCGGCACCATCGACGAGTTCGTGAAGGCGTTCTTCGGCGGCGAGATCGAGAGTCGGCTCCGGCCCTCCTACTTCCCGTTCACCGAGCCGTCGGCCGAATTCGACATCTCGCTGCCCGATGGGGGCTGGCTCGAGCTCGGCGGGTGCGGCATGGTGAACCCGAACGTGTTGCAGAACTGCGGCATCGACCCCGATGTCTGGCAGGGGTTCGCATTCGGCTTCGGTATCGACCGCCTCGCCGTGATGCGCTACGAGCTCGACGACATCCGCGAGCTCGTCAACAACGACGTCCGGTTCCTGCGGCAGTTCTGATGCCCTCGGCCGTCCGATCCCTCCGTTCGTCCTCGGCGCTCGTCGTCTCGAAGGTGTGCTCCCGGTGAGGGTCCTGCTCTCCTGGCTGCGCGAGTTCGCACCCGACATCGACGGCGACCCCGTCGAGCTCGGTGAAACGCTCGACGCGCTCGGCCTCGCGGTCGAGGAGATGACCGTCACCGGGATCGGGCTGGACGACATCGTGCTCGCGAAGGTCCTCGACCTGCGTCCCCACCCCGACGCCGACCGCATCCAGCTCGTCGACGTCGACATCGGCGACGGCGAGGCACTCCAGGTCGCGTGCGGTGCGTTCAACATGGCGGTGGGCGATCTCGTCCCGTTCGCTCCGGTCGGCACGACGATGCCCGACGGTCTCGAGATCGGGCGCCGCAAGATGCGAGGCGAGTGGTCGAACGGCATGTGCTGTTCGGCTCGCGAGCTCGGGCTCGGCGACGACCACGAAGGGATCATGATCCTCACCGACGTTGTCGGAGACGACACCGATCCCGGAACACCGGTCGTCTCCGTGTTGGGCATCGAGCCCGACGTCTTGTGGGATCTCGAGGTCAACGCCAACCGGCCCGACGCCATGTCGGTCGCCGGCGTCGCCCGCGATCTGGCCGCCGGCCTGGGTGTCCCGTTCGCTCACCCCGACCACCCGGTCGACGAGACCGCCGAGCTGGTCGGCAGCCTCGCCCTGGTCGAGATCCTCGACCCTTCCCTGTGCGGCCGGTTCGTGGCCCGCGTCCTCCGGGATGTCACGGTTGGGACATCGCCGACGTGGCTGGCGAACCGCATCACCGCACTCGGCATGCGGCCGATCAACAGCGTGGTCGACATCTCGAACTACGTGATGCTCGAGCTCGGCCAGCCGAATCACACCTACGACCTTGCGCTCGTCCCCGATGGCCACCTCCGTGTCCGTCGAGCCGCGTCCGGCGAGCACATCACCACGCTCGACGGGGTCGACCGGACGCTCTCGGCGATCGATGGCGTCATCGCCGATCGCGACGACCGAGCCGTCGGTATCGCCGGTGTGATGGGCGGCGCAGCCACCGAGATCTCCGAGGCGACCACCGACGTCCTGGTGGAGATGGCCTGGTGGGACCCACCTTCGATCTCCCGCACGGTCCGGTCGCTCAACCTGCCGTCGGAGGCATCCATGCGATTCCGTCGCGGCGCCGACTGGGGCGAGAACATCGAACGCGCCTGTCGCCGGTTCGCGCAGCTCATGGCCCAGTACGGAGCCACGCTCACAGCGGGCATCGTCGACGAACGAGGCGAGCTCCCGGACCGCACGCCGATCCGCCTTCGACCGGCCAGGATCAACGGCCTGCTGGGGACCGACCTCGGCGCCGACGAGATGGCCGGCCACCTCCGATCGATCGGCTTCGAGACCGCAGAAGCCGGCGACGACCTCGATGTGACCGTCCCCACGTGGCGCTGGGACACATCGACCGAGACCGACGTATCCGAGGAGATCGCCCGTCTGCACGGCTACGAGAACATCGTGCCCACGGTGCCGAAGGGGGAGATGGCAGGCGGGCTGACCACCTACCAACAGGACCGACGGCTCACTCGGCAGGTCCTGGTCGGGGCGGGCTGCGACGAGACCCAGCCGATGCCGTTTCTCGCACCTGGCGACCTCGTTCGGGCCGGACTCGCCGACGATGGTGTCACGCTCACCAACCCGATCGACGCATCGGAGTCCGTCCTGCGGACCTCGCTGCTGCCGGGTCAGCTGAAGGCAATCGCCTACAACCAGTCGCACCGCACTCCTGCGGTCCGGCTCTTCGAGATCGGCCACGTCTACCAGCCTGCTCCCGCCGGCCAGCTCCTCCCCGACGAGCACGAGGTGATGGCCGTGGCGATCGCAGGGGAGGAGGCGCCGGCCGCAGTCTCGGTGCTCGACGTGTTGACCGATGCGCTCGCGCTGCCGAACGTCGAGCTGCGGGCTACCGAGATCCCGGGAATGCACCCGACTCGTTGCGCCGAGGTGTTCATCGCCGGCACGCGACGCGGCGCAGTGGGGGAGGTCGACCCCGATGTTCTCGCCGCGTTCGACATCGACGGTCGGGTCGCCTGGCTCGAGCTCGACCTGGAACGGACACTCGACGGGCCGTCGGGCCGGAGGACCTATCGGCGGGTCAGCAAGTTTCCGTCGAGCGACGTCGACCTGGCATTCGTCGTGCCCGACTCGGTCCCCGCGTTCAACATCGTGAAGACGCTGAACAAGACCGGAGGGGAACTGCTCGTGTCGCTCGACCTCTTCGACGTGTACCGCGGCGCAGGGGTCCCGCCCGGTTCGAGGAGCCTCGCGTACCGGCTTCGATTCCAGGCCGATGACCGGACGCTGACCGACACCGAGGTGGGTGAGGCCCGCCAGGCATGTATCGATGCTGTCGAGAAGGCCCACGGCGCCTCGCTTCGCTCCTGACGAGCCTCTGCTCGAAAAACCCGTGCCATCGGCGCGACTCTCGGGCGGGTCGGCCCGTCCATCTGGCAGGAGTACCCATGTCGACACCCACAACCATGCCGTCGCCGCCACCAACCGCGCGGGCGTCCAGGCGGGCAATCGCCCTGGTCACGGCACTCGTCCTCGTCCTTGCGGCCTGTGGCGGCGAGGATCTCGGCGGCGAGCCCATGCCCGAGGACGTGGCAGTCGTGCTCCCCGCCGCGGCAGCAGCGATGGGTGATGTCACGAGCGTCCGCTTCGCACTCGAGCCGTCGGGTGCGGTCGTCTACATCGATACCGTTGGCAGCCTCTCGCTCGATGAGATCGACGGACGCTTCTCGGCTCCGAGCTCGGCCGAAGCGATCCTCACGGTCACCATCGACGGAAACCTCAGCACCAAGCTCGGCGCGGTCGCGATCGATGAGATCGCCTGGCTCTCGAATCCGGTTACCGGCACCTTCGAGGAGTTGCCGGCCAGCTATGGCATCGATCCCAGCAACTTCTTCGATCCACAGGACGGATGGCGGCCCCTGCTGACCGCTCTCCAGGATCCCGTCTTCGTCGGCACGGAACAACGCGACGGCACCCGCTATCACATCAGGGCCACTGCACCGGCCGAGCAGATGACGGTGATCACCGCCGGGCTCGTCTCGGGACAAGACGTCGAGCTCGATCTGTGGATCCATCCGGTCTCGGGCCTGGTCACTGCCGCCGAGTTCGCGACCGACGTCGCCGGCGAGCGAACCGCCTGGGCGCTGTCGTTGACCGAGTACGGCAAGGAGATCACGATCGAGCCGCCTGTCGATGGCTGACATGAGCTCGCCGACGACAACGCCGAGACGGTCCCCGTCACCCGGCGTCGTCCTGGCCATCGTCGGGTACGCGGTCTTCGTGGCGGCCGATGACCTGACCGTGGTCACGACCATGCTGCGGCCCATCGTCGACGACCTCGGGCTCGTCCTGCCCGACGGTCTCGACGACGCCGCGTGGATCGTGAACGCGTACCTCATCGCGTTCGTCGCCGCCATGCCCATTGCCGGGCGGATCAGCGACGTGATCGGCCGTCGCCGCACGCTCGTTGGTGCCTATGTCATCTTCTTGGCCGGGACGACCCTGATCCCGCTCACCTCGTCGCTCGGCCCGTTCCTCGTCGGACGCATTCTCACCGCGGTCGGCGGTGGCGCCATGGTGCCGGTGGCTCTCGCCGTGGTGGGCGATGTCTACCCCGAGCGCAGCCGCGCCCGAGCCCTCGGAACGCTCGGTGCCATCGAGACCATGGGTTGGGTCTGGGGGCCGCTGTACGGCGCTCTTCTGGTCCGATTCCTCGACTGGCGCTGGCAATTCTGGCTGAACATCCCCCTCGCCGTGGTCGGATTGGTCTCGATGTGGTGGGCCCTCGCGGATCACGACCAGGTACGCAAACACGACCGGATCGACTGGATCGGCGCCGGAGCGCTCACGGCGACACTGGTGTCGTTGAACCTCGCGCTGCTGGGGAACGCCGAGATCCAGAGCGTGAGCGGCCTCGACGAGCTGACGGGCGGCACGGGCCCGGACTTCCGTTGGTTCTACCTGGTGGCGGTTGGCACCGGCTCGTTCCTCGTCTGGCAGCAGCGCCGGACGGCTGCGCCCCTGCTCGACCGCAGCCTGTTCGCCGGTTGGAATCTCCGAATTGCCCTGGCCGTGAACTTCGTCGTCGGAGCAGTGCTCGTCATCGCCATGGTCGACGTGCCGATTTTCGTCAACGCGGTCGAGGTCGACCTCGAGCGGTCCGCGGTCCTGGCGGGTTGGGTGCTCTCGGCCCTGACGGTCGCCATGGCGACAGCCGCGTATCTGGGCGGCCGCATCACCGAACGCACCTGGTACCGCCCGCCCGTCCTGATCGGCCTCGGCGCCGCCACGGTCGGGTTCGTGCTCATGGGACTCACCTGGGAACCGGCGACATCGGCGTGGATGCTCGCCGCCCAGCTCGCACTGCTCGGTGCCGGTCTCGGCCTGGTGGTGGCGCCCACGACCAGTGCCATCGTGGATGCAACCGCACCAGAGGACAGGGGAGCAGCGGCCGGACTCGTCATGGTGGTCCGCCTCGTCGGTCTCAGCGTCGGCCTGTCGGCGCTCACCGCCTGGGGCCTCGGTCGATTCAACGCACTCCGCGGCGATCTGGTCCTCCCGCCCATCACCGACCCGGGCTTCGAGTCCGCGGTCCTGACCGCGCAGGCGAACCTCACCGCCGACGCACTCGGCGAGACATTTCTCGCCGCCGCGGCGATCACCCTGGTCGGTCTCGGCATCGCCGCCGCGATGCGCCGTCGCGGCGCCACATCAGTCGCTGTTCCCTCGTCCCCGCACCCTCGTCAAGGAGAGCTCATGCAGGAATCCTGGTTGCTCCGCCACATCGGCTGGATCGTCGGCGTCATGGCCGTGCTCGTCGTCGGCGCTCTCGTGCTCGTCGCCGTGCTGTTCGGCCAGCTCCAGCAGACCAAGGACGACCTCGCGCGCGTCGAGGCCGGTTCGGCCCTCTTCGCCTCACAGGTCAGCGGCTTCCAGCAACAGCTCGCCGATCTCGAACCCCTCGTGTCGGAGGGTCTGGACGATGCGATCGAGGGCTTGGACGCGTTCCGCACGTCGACGCTCGAGTTCACGGTCGCGATCGACGAGGAGGTCACGATCGAGACCGAGATCGTGCTCGATCGCGAGATCAGCGTGCCGATCAACGAGTCACTGCCGATCCGACAGACGTTCGACACGACGATCTCGGTGGATACCCCGTTGGGCTTCAGCGTGCCCGTGGATGTGAGTGTCCCGATCGACGTGGACGTGCCGATCGAGCTCGACCTGAACATCCCGGTCAACGAGACCGTTCCCGTGTCCACGACCGTCCCGGTGAAGCTGGATGTCCCGATCACCGTCGATGTCGCCGACACCGAGCTGGCCGCACTGGCGGCGTCGCTCTCGGATGGCCTCGCGTCCTTCGACGGCCTCCTGGCCGGGCTCGGCGGCTGAGTCCGGATCCGTGCCGATTCAGTCGCGGTTCGTGGGGCCCACCAGCCCGCCGCGGCCTGCCGGCGGGTGGGCCCGGATCGCCTCCTCGACGGGGTCGGTGCCCCAACCGGGCTGATCGCCCAGCACCAGGTCGCCGCCTTCGAAGACCGGACGCTCGGTGACGAGGTCGTCATCCCATGGCAGCCGATCGATGTCGGTCTCCATGATCCGAAGGTTGGGCACCGCCGCGGAGAAGTGCGCGTTCATCATCGTGCAGAGGTGACCGTGGAAGTTGTGCGGAGCCACGTTGATCTCGTGGGCCGCCGCCGCAGCCGCCATCTTCATGGCCTGCCACATGCCGTTCCAGACGCCGTCGACGATCGCGACATCGAGTGCCTGACTGCGGAAGTAGGGCAGGAACTGGCGGATGCCGAACAGCGTCTCGCCGCCACTGATCGGATTCGCGCTCTGCCGGCGAATGTGGGCGAGGCCCTCCGGTGAGTCGGAGTCGATCTCGATCCAGGACAGGTCGAGGTCGGAGAGCTCGCGCACGACGCTCGCGTATCCCTCGGTGCGAGCGTTGAAGTTCAGGTCGACCATGATGTCGACATCGGTGCCGGCGCCATCGCGGAATGCCTCGAGCAACGCCCGGAGGTCCCTGAGGACCGCTCGATCGACGTTGAGGTCGGGCCGGAACGGTCGACCGAATCCGGGAATCCAGCCCCGGAGCCCGCCGCCGTCATCGATGAGCGTGTTGGTCTTCAGCGCCGAGAATCCCCGATCCCTGACCTCCTCGCCCAAAGCCCGGATCCCGGCCAGGTCGGTCACCTGGTTGCCGTAGTGGTCGTGGTACACGACGCGCCACGTGCCGCAGTGCGACCAATAAACCGGGATCCGGTCGCGGATCCTGCCACCGAGGAGCTCGTAGCAGGGCACGCCGAGGGACTTGGCCTTGGCGTCGAGCAAGGCGTTCTCGATCGCCCCGAGCGCCTGTCCGATCACCCCGGCGCTCGCCGGGCGGGTGGCGGCGAAGAGCCGCTCGTGGATGCGCTCGTGTTCACCGACGGATCCGCCGATGACCGATGGCGCGAGCGCGTCGATTGCGGCCGAGACACCTGGTGAGCCGAAGCCCTCGTCGAACTCCGCCCAGCCCACGACGCCATCGGACGTGACGAGCTTCAAGAAGTGGTAGTTGCGCCAACCGGCGTTGCAGCTGAGGACCTCGATCGACTCGACGAACATGGCTCGCACCCTAGATGAGGAGGGTTCACCTGGTTGCATAATCATTCAGGCATCCGTATGCTCTGGCGATGAAGATCGGCATCGTCGGAGCGTCGGGGTTCACCGGGGCCGAGCTGCTGCGGCTGTGCGCGTCACATCCCGGGCTCGACATCGCCGTCGCCACCGGTGACTCGCAGGCCGGGAACCGCATCGCCGACCTGTACCCGAGCCTCGCGGCCGCATACGGCGATCGGGTCTACGACACCTACTCGCCCGACCTCGTCGATGGTCTCGACCTCGTCTTCTGTGGCCTGCCGCATGGTGTCAGCCAGTCGGTCGTACCCGAGCTGCGAGGCCGAGTCGGCCACATCGTCGACCTCGGATCGGACTTCCGGCTGCACGACCCCGAGCTGTACCCCGAGTGGTACGGGGCCGGTCACGAGTGCCCCGAGCTGCTGGACGAATTCGTGTACGGGCTGCCCGAGCTGTTCCGCGAGCAGCTGGTCGGCGCCGAGCTGATCGCGGCCACGGGCTGCAATGCAGCCACGGCGATCCTCGCGTTGGCGCCGGTGCTCGGCGCCGGGCTGGTGGAGGGTGAGGCCCTGATCGTCGACCTCGTCACCGGTGTGAGCGGCGCCGGCCGTCCGGCCAAACCCCACACCACCTTCTGTGCGGTCGACGAGGACGTCACCCCGTACGGTCTGTTGACGCACCGACACACCCCCGAGATCGAACAGGCGCTCACCGAGAAGACCGGGGTCGGCACGTCCGTACTGTTCACACCTCATCTCGCGCCGATGAACCGCGGAATCATCGCCACCTGCTACGGCCGGCCGACCCGGCCGACCACGACCGACGAGGCGCTCGGCGCGCTGGCCGATCTCTATGCCGACGAACCCTTCATGGTCGTCGACGAACGGCCGCCGTCCACCAAGGCCACCCTCGGTTCGAACACGGTCCACCTCACCGCCCGCGTCGACCCTCGAACCGGCCTGGTGATGACCATGGCTGCCCTCGACAATCTCATGAAGGGTGCGTCGGGCATGGCGGTGCAGTGCGCAAACCTCGCGCTCGGGCTTCCCGAGACGTCCGGGCTTCCGATCGTCGGCGTCTACCCCTAGCCATGACCGTGTCGCCTCTTGCTCCCGAGCGGTTCCCGACGCTGCCGGCCGTCGCCGGCGTGCGGATCGCGACGCACGCGGCAGGCATCAGGTACGAGCAACGGGCCGACCTGATGCTGGCGGAGCTGCCGGCCGGCACGACCGTCGCCGGCACGTTCACCCGGTCGCTCTGCCCTGCGGCCCCGGTCGACTGGTGTCGCAACATGCTGCCGACCGGGTTGGCGCGCGCGATCGTGTGCAACTCGGGGAACGCGAACGCGTTCACCGGCCGCGCCGGCGAGACTGCGGCGCGCCTCACTGCCGAGACGGTCGCCGGGGCGCTCGGGTTCGAGCCGACCGAAGTGTTCCTCGCATCGACCGGGGTCATCGGCGAGACCCTGCCCGAAGCCACGCTCGTCGAGGCGTTGCCGATACTGGCCGGCGAGCTCACGGAGGTGACCCCGGCCGGCTGGGCTGCCGCCGCGGGGGCCATCACCACGACCGACACCTTCCCGAAGGGCGCGTCGGCAGTGATGCGCCACGATGGCACGAGTGCGAACGTCGTCGGGATCGCGAAGGGCAGCGGCATGATCGCCCCCGACATGGCCACGATGTTGGCGTTCGTGTTCACCGACCTCGCGGTGTCGGCCGAGGTCTTGCAGCACTGCCTCTCGGCCGCGGTCGAGAAGAGCTTCAACTGCATCACCGTCGACTCGGACACCTCGACCAGCGACACGGTGTTGTTGTTCGCGACCGGCTGCGTCGGTGCACAAGACCCGATCACGACGACGGCCGATCCCCGACTTCATGGGTTCGTTGATGCTCTGGAGGAGGTCGCGCTCGACCTCGCCCATCAGATCGTCCGAGACGGCGAGGGAGCGAGCAAGTTCGTCACGGTGCGGGTCGGCGGCGCGGCGGACGATGTCGCCGCCAGGACGATCGCGCTGTCGATTGCCAATTCGCCGCTCGTCAAGACGGCGCTTGCCGCCGAGGACGCGAACTGGGGTCGCATCGTCATGGCGGTCGGCAAGGCCGGCCAGGCCGCGAACCGTGACGAGCTCGCGATCTGGATCGGCGACGAACCGGCCGCTCGGCACGGTGTGCAGTCACCCACCTACAGCGAGGAGCGGGCGACCGCGCACCTGCGCGAGCCCGCCGTCACCCTCGCGGTCGATGTGGGGGTCGGAACGGGTGAAGCAACGATCTGGACCTGTGATCTCACCCACGGCTACATCGACATCAACGCGGGATACCGGTCATGAGCGACCGAGGTTTCTCACCCGAGCGACGCGCCGACGCCCTGGTGGAGGCACTGCCGTACATCAAGCGGTTCCGGGGAGCGACCGTGGTCGTGAAGCTGGGCGGCAACGCGATGATCGACCGAGCGCTGGCCGAGACGTTCGCTGAGGACATCGTGTTGTTGCGCTCGGTCGGGCTGCGGCCTGTCGTGGTGCACGGTGGCGGTCCACAGATCGGCGAACTGCTCGCTCGGCTCGGCAAGGAGACCGAATTCCGTGACGGGCTCCGGGTCACCGACTCCGAGACGCTCGACGTGGCCCGAATGGTGCTGGTCGGCAAGGTCGGGCGCGACATCGTCGGTGCCATCAACGTGCACGGCGCCCATGCCGTCGGGCTGTCCGGTGAGGATGGCGGGTTGATCCACGCCGAACCACGCGACGAGCGCCTCGGCTACGTCGGCGACATCGTCGCGGTCAGGCCCGGCATCGTCGAACGACTCCTCGACGAGGAGATGATCCCGGTCGTGTCGACCATCGGATCGGGCGCCGACGGGCAGGCGTACAACATCAACGCCGACACGGTTGCCGGTGCACTGGCCGGCGCACTCGGCGCCGAGAAGGTGATCTACCTCTCGGATGTGTCGGGTCTTCTCGGCGATGTCGACGATGCCGAAAGCATCATCGCCAAGGTGACCGTGCCCGAGCTGAGCGCCATGCAGGCCGACGGTGCCATCGCCGGGGGCATGATCCCGAAGGTGACTGCGTGCATCGAGGCGGTCGAAGCCGGCGTCAACAGCGCCCACCTGCTCGATGGCCGGGTCCCGCACGTGCTGCTGCTCGAGTTGTTCACCGACGCCGGCATCGGCACCATGATCACGATGCAGGCCACCGGGGAGACGAGCCCGTGACCGTCGAACACCGCGACGCGATGGGGGCACCGGCCGATGTCACCGAGTGTCCGTTGATGCCGACCTACGGGCCGCCTCAGGTGATGTTCGTCCGCGGGTCCGGCACTCGCCTGTGGGACGAGACCGGCCGGGAGTACCTCGACTTCCTCAGCGGCATCGCGGTGACCAGCCTCGGCCACAGCCATCCGGTGGTGGCTGGAGCCATCGCCGACCAGGCGACGAGACTCCAGCACGTCTCGAACCTCTTCGGCACCGAGCACAACTGGCAGGTCGCGACCGTCCTCGACCGGCTGATCCGCAGCGGTCATCCGGGTGGCGGCAGTCGGGGCCAGGTGTTCTTCTGCAACTCCGGCGCCGAGGCCAACGAAGCGGCCATCAAGCTGGCTCGACGGTGGGGCGGACGGGGAAAGCACGTCGTGGTCAGCGCGCTGCGCTCCTTTCACGGCCGGACACTGGCCACCCTTCATGCCACCGGCCAGACCGAGAAGCACGAGCTCTTCCAGCCGCTTCCAGAGGGCTTCCGGCACGTCCCGCTCAACGACATCGCCGAGCTCGACCGGGTCGTCGACGAGACCGTCGCTGCGGTGTTGTTGGAACCGATCCAGGGCGAAGGGGGGGTCAATCCCTTGGCGCCCGGCTACCTCGCCGACGTCAGGACGTTGTGCGACGAACGCCGTGTCCTGTTGATGATGGACGAGGTCCAGACCGGCCTGGCCCGCACAGGACGCTGGTTCGGGCACCATCACGACTTGGTCGCTCCCGATGTGGTGACGATGGCGAAGGCGCTCGGAAACGGCATGCCCATCGGTGCCTGCTGGGCCAGAGCAGATGTGGCCGCGGCATTCCGACCGGGCGACCACGCCACGACCTTCGGCGGGCAGCCGTTGGCCACCGCGGCTGCGAAGGCCACGCTGGCGGTCATGGAGGAGATCGATGCACCGGCGTTGGCCGAATCCGCCGGCGACCGGCTGACGTCGAGCCTGCGGTCGAGGCCGTGGTGCGCCGAGGTGCGGGGGAGGGGCCTGTTGTTGGCCATCGAGATCGGTGCCGATGCCCTCGATGGCCGCAGCGGCGCCGATGTCGCAGCCGCCTGCCTCGACGCCGGGCTGGTGCTGGTCGGCGCGGGAGCGTCAGCGGTGCGGGTGGCGCCTCCGTTGATCATCGACGACGCCGACATCACAGAGGCCGTCTCGATTCTGGACGAGGTGATCGACCGATGACACGTCACTTGCTCGAGATCGACGATCTCGCGCCGGCCGATCTGATCGAGATCCTCGACCGCGCCGAGGAACCGGCACCGCCACCCGCGCTTGCCGGCGAGGGAATGGCGCTGTTGTTCGAGAAACCGTCGGCCCGGACCCGCAACTCGATGGAGATGGCGGTCGTCCAGCTCGGTGGCCATCCGGTGACCATCAGACCCGACGAGGTCGGGCTCGATCAGCGGGAGAGCACCGAGGATGTCGCCCGAACGCTCGGTTGTTACCACGCCATGATCGGCGCTCGCGTGTTCGAGCACTCGAAGATCGAGCGGCTCGCCGCGAACGCGGGGGTGCCGGTGGTCAACATGCTCTCCGACGACGGGCACCCGCTCCAGGCACTGGCCGACCTCTTGACGATCCGACAGGTTTTCGGTGAGCTCGAGGGGCGTACGGTCGCCTACATCGGCGATGCCAACAATGTGGCCAGGTCGCTCGGTCTCGGGTGTGGCCTGGCCGGTCTGGAGTTCCGCGTGGCGAGCCCCGCCGGCTACCGGTTCGATGCCGGCGACATCGATCGCCTGCGAGCCGTCGGCGTCGAGCCACAGGTCAGCGACCACCCCATGGATGCTGCCCGCGGTGCCGACGTGATCTACGCCGACGTCTGGACCTCGATGGGCCAAGAGGACGAGCGCCCGAGTCGTCTGGATGCCTTCGCCGGTTATACCGTCGACGACGAGATGATGGGCGCGACCGCTCCCGGCGGCGTCTTCTTGCACTGTCTCCCGGCGCATCCCGGCGAGGAGGTCACGCGGGGCGTGCTCGACGGTTCGACGAGTCGCATCTGGCAACAGGCCGAGAACCGGATGCACGCAGCCCGGGGTGCGCTGTGGTGGTTGCTCGATCAGCCATGAGCGCGAAGACCCAGCGGCAACACCGCATCACGAAGCTGCTGGCCGATCACGCGGTCACGAGCCAGAGCCGGCTGGTCGACCTCTTGGCCGCCGAGGACGTCACGGCCACGCAGGCCACGGTGTCGCGCGACCTCGAAGAGCTCGGCGCCATCAAGGTACGCACCGGCGGTGGCGACAGCGTCTATGCCGTTCCCGAGCTCCCCACCGAACACCATGCGCCAACCGATCACATGCGCCGGGTGCTCGGCGAATGGGTTGTCGAGGTGGCCCGTTCGGGTGACCTCGTGGTCCTGCGGACCCCACCGGGTTCGGCTCACGTGGTGGCGTCGGCGATCGACCGCACGGGAATCGACGGTGTCCTCGGTACCGTCGCCGGCGACGACACGTTGATCTTGGTGATCGACGAGAACCATGGCGAACGTGTCGCCGCCACGATTCGCGAGCTGGCCGGGCTCTCATGACAGACGGGGGAACGAATCGCATGAAGACTGCCGGCAGGATCGACAGTGTCGACAAGGTCGTCCTCGCCTACTCGGGTGGCCTCGACACGTCGGTGATCCTGGCGTGGCTCCAGGACGTCTACGAATGCGAGGTGGTGACGTTCACCGCCGACCTCGGCCAGGGCGAGGAGATCGAGCTGGCGCGGGCGAAGGCCACGGCTGGTGGCGTGGCGGAGATCTACATCGAGGACCTTCGTGAGGAGTTCGTGCGCGACTTCGTCTTCCCGATGTTTCGCGCCAACGCGATCTACGAGGGCGAGTATCTGCTGGGAACCTCGATAGCCCGTCCGCTCATCGCCAAGCGGCTGGTCGAGATCGCCAGGGAAACCGGCGCCGACGCCATCTCTCACGGGGCGACGGGCAAGGGAAACGACCAGGTTCGATTCGAGCTCGGCGCCTACGCACTCGAACCGGGCATCAAGGTCATTGCGCCGTGGCGCGAGTGGGACCTCACGAGCCGTCAGCGGCTCTTGGCGTATGCCGAGTCGAAGGGCATCCCCGTCGAGATGAAGCGCGGTACGGAGTCGCCCTACTCGATGGACGCCAATCTCCTTCACATCTCCTACGAGGGTGGCCCGCTCGAAGACCCATGGAACGAACCGGCGAGCGAGATGTGGCGCTGGTCGGTGAGCCCGGAGGCGGCACCGAACGAGGCCGCCTACATCGACATCACCTACGAACGGGGCGACATCGTCGCCATCGACGGCAAAACGATGACCCCGGCCGGGGCTCTCG
>JAOTZB010000218.1 GCA_029861625.1 Acidimicrobiia bacterium | reverse complement strand
TCGCCCATCGCCGGGCTCATCGCGTACGTGGGGTCGCACGCATTCGAGTACTTCGTGATCGTGTACACCAACCTGCGATCTCGCTATCAGCTCCAGCCCGACGACCCGGCAATCGTCGGCCGGGCGGTACGTTCACCCATCGGCCGGCCCGGGTTCCTGGTCCTATATCTCGGTTCGCTCGTGGCCGTGGTCATGGTGCTCCAGCGCCTGGAAAGCCCTACGGCATACGTGCTCGTCTTCTTCGTCCTGGGTGGGCTGCACGTGTTCTACGACGGCTTCATCTGGAAGCTACGCCGCCCGGCGGTGGCGCGCAGCTTCGATCTGCCTGCCGGCACGACCTCCTGAGCGTCAGGTGAATATCCCCGCGGCTCACCGAGTGCCACGAGTCGGCGAGCTCGTCCAGTGGGCCGTGAACGAAGAGCTGGCGCCGGCAGAGGCGGTCTCGGCCGTCGCCGCCCGTCTGGCCGAAACGGTCGGGGCCTGCTCCTGGCCCGAGCTTCGGTTGGCGGCCCACCACATCGGTGCCGACCCGCCCGTCGTCGTGGCCGATGGCGACGAGCTCGGGCTGCTCTACCAGAACCTGCTGTCGGCCGACGACAGGCGTGTCGGTGGCGTGCACTACACGCCGCGATGGCTCGCCGACGGCGTCGTCGAGTCGGCCGTCGGCGCCGCCAAGGCGTCGGTGCTCGATCCCGCGATGGGGGGCGGCGCGTTCTTGTTGGCTGCCGCCCGCAGGCTCACCGCCACCGGCGCGACGGTCGGCGAGGCAGTGGAGGTCCGGCTGTGGGGGAGTGACATCGACTCCGTCGCGGTCGCTGTCGCGGAGGCGGCACTCGTGTGCTGGGCTGCGGCCGCCGGCGCCACGGTCGGCCCGCTCGCCCGACTCGTGGTCGCGGATCCGCTCGTCGGTGACCCGTGGCCCGATCGACCACCTGATGGCTTCGATGCGGTGGTCGGCAATCCGCCGTTTCTCGGGCAGATGCGGTCGACCACGACCCGCACGGCGGACTACGGCGCCGACGTGGCCGCGACGTTGGGTCTCGGTGTCTCGCCCTACTGCGACACGGCCGCGTTGTTCCTGGCACGCGCAGTGAGCCTGGCGCGCGTCGGCGGCCGGGTGGCGCTGGTGCAACCGCAGTCGTTGCTCAGCGCGGCCGATGCGGCATCTGTGCGCGGCTTCGTTCTCGACCGCGGCTCGATCGTCGAGCTGTGGGAGGACGACGGCGAGGCCTTCGACGCCGGGGTGCGAACGTGTGTGCCGGTCGTGCAACTGGCTGCCGCGGCCGATGCACCGATTCGGCGCCGGCGAGGTGCCGATTTCTCGGTGTCGCCGGGACCGACGCTGACGAGCACCCACCTGGCCGAGGCGGTGTCCTGGGCGCCGCTGCTGGCCTCGGAGTGGGCCGGCCAGCCCGCACGCCGCGGGACCGGGACGCTCGGTGATCTGGCCCGCGTCACGGCGGGCTTTCGCGACGAGTACTACGCGATCGCGGCGGCGACCGTCGATGGTCTCGAACCGGCCCCGCGGGTGGTGACGAGCGGCCTGCTCGATCCGCTCGCGCTGCACTGGGGGACAAGAGAGGCTCGCATCGCCAAGCGGTCCTGGAAGCGCCCGGCGCTCGACCTGACCGTGCTCGCCCGCACGAGCGAGCGGGTTCAGCGCTGGTGCAACGACCGGCTGCGACCGAAGATCCTGCTCCCCAACCAGACGAGGGTGCTGGAACCTGTGATCGACGCTGACGGGACCTTGGTCCCGCTCACACCGGTTCTGTCGGTCGAGGCCGATGACGCCGACCTGGCCCGTATAGCGGCCGTGCTCCTGGCACCGCCGATCTCGGCATGGGCGGTCGCCCGTCGTGCCGGTACGGGATTGTCGTCGGGTGCGATCCGCCTCGCGGCGCGTGACATCGCTGTCGTCCCACTCCCGAGCGACGGTGCCGCATGGGCGGAGGCGACGGCGATGGTGGAATCGACGATCGGTGACGCCACTGCCGCGGCCCATGGACGACTGCTGGAGATCGCCACGGTGATGAATCGGGCCTACGGCGGCGATGACGAGGTCCTCGCGTGGTGGGGCAGTCGACTCCCCGGTGCCGGCCCGAGCCGATCGGCAGCACACCGGCGCAACTCCCGAGATTCTGGGCAACCGGCTTGACCTCGGAGCTGAGCCGTAGGACACTTTCGCCGACATCAAGAGCGGCCCGGCAGCGAGAGCGGTCGGGTCCAGCAACCTGGGACGGACGCCCAAGGTGCTCTCCCACCCGAAGGGGTGGGGATGTGGTTCGGACGCCTCGGCGGCTCGAGCAACAACGAGTCCGACCTTGCCACCTGCACGTCAGGCCGGTCGGGCCAGCTCGGAGCCCGCACGTTCGTTCCACTCCACCCCACGGAGGACGAACATGCAGAGGCTCCTACACTCGGCGCCCGAGCACGGCGAGCACCAGCGCCCGGTTACCCGACGCCCGGTCGGCGCCGACGTGACGTCCGCCAATGACATGCTCTCCGAGACCATGACCTCCATTCCGCTCCATCCCCGTGGGTATCATCCCGACCTCCCCGTGAGCGGCGCGTGGCGCGAAGGGGACCCGGTCGGCCGTCGCCGGTTCCTCACGATCGCAACCGATCATCCGTTCGTGCTGAGCGGTGGCGGTTCGCTCGAACGTGTGACGCTCGCCTATGAGACCTGGGGCGAGCTTGCGCCCGACGCGTCGAACGCGATCCTCGTCTGCCACGCGCTCACCGGCGACTCCCATGCGGCCGGCTCGATCGCACCCGGCCACCCGAGCGAAGGGTGGTGGAACGACCTCATCGGCCCCGGCTGCGCCATCGACACCTCGAAGTACTTCGTCGTGTGTGTCAACACGCTCGGTGGCTGCCAGGGCACGACAGGGCCGAGCTCGATCGACCCGGCCACCGGGCAACCGTACGGCTCACGATTCCCCGCGGTGACGATCCGCGACATCGTCCGCACCCAGGCCGCGGTCGCCGACCATCTCGGCGTCGATCGGTGGCACTCGATCGTCGGTGGCTCGATGGGCGGAATGCAGGTCCTCGAGTGGGGGGTGATGTACCCCGACCGGGTGCGGTCGCTCGCACCGCTCGCGTCGACGGTTGCCGCGAGCGCCCAGCAGGTCGCGTGGAGCGCGGTCGGCCGCACGGCACTGGCCCTCGATGCTCGCTGGCGCGGCGGCGACTATTACGACGCCGAGCCCGGCGACGGACCCCACGCCGGCCTCGCGATCGCCCGTGCGATCGCCCAGATCACGTACCGATCCGAAGTCGTGTTCGCAGATCGGTTCCACCGGGAGCTGGTCGATCCCCACCGGGTGTACGAGCTCTGGGACCGCTTTCAGGTCGAGAGCTATCTCGATCATCACGGCGAGAAGCTGGTGCGCCGCTTCGACGCCAACTCGTACGTGATCCTCAATCGGGCGATGGACCTCCACGACATCGGGTGGGGCCGAGGCGGTGTGCGGGCCGCGCTGCAACGGTTGAACGGCCCCGTGATGACGTTGAGCATCAGCTCGGACGCGCTCTATCCGCCCTACCAGCAAAGGGAGATGGTCGAGCTCCTCGAGGACATGGGCATCGACTGCGACTACCGCGTCGTCGAGAGCGATCAGGGCCACGACGGGTTCTTGCTGGAGGCGGCCGCCGTCGGCGAGGTCCTCTCCGACCTCTTCGACAGAGTCGGGAATAGCCCGTGAGCGGTCGATCCGAGTCATCGCCTCCGCTCGATCCCGAGTCGATCGCCGTTCACGCAGGTCGTGATGACGACACATCGCTCGCTCCGCCGCTGTACCCGACGACCACGTTCCGGACGCCGACGGTCGATGACGGAAGACGCATGGCGACCGATCCGTCGGAGAGCCGCTTCTACACGCGCTACGGGAATCCGACGGTGGCGGCATTCGAGGACGCGATGGCCCGGCTCGAACAGGCCGAGGCGGCTCGGGCGTTCTCCTCGGGGATGGGTGCCATCAGCGCCGTCGTGATGGGCTTGTGCTCGAGCGGCGATCACATCGTGGCGCAGCGCCAGCTCTACGCCGGCACCCAGTTGTTGCTCCAAGCGCACTGCCCGAGGTTCGGGATCGACGTGACCTT
Organism: Acidimicrobiia bacterium; assembly: GCA_029861625.1. Taxonomy (GTDB): domain Bacteria; phylum Actinomycetota; class Acidimicrobiia; order Acidimicrobiales; family JAHEJN01; genus JAOTZB01. The sequence goes on along the minus strand of JAOTZB010000218.1, from coordinate 2,447 downwards.
CGTCGACGGCACCGATCCTGATGCATTCGCGGCCGCGATTCGGCCTGGCAAGACCCAGCTCGTCCTCGCCGAGACGCCGGCGAACCCTCGCCTCGACATCGTCGACCTCGACGCGCTCGGGTCGATCAAAGGCCCGATCACCGTCGTCGACTCCACGTTCGCACCACCGCTCATCCAACGTCCTCTCGATCACGGTGTCGATCTCTCGCTGCATTCGGCCACCAAGGCGATCGGTGGCCACAACGACGCAACCCTCGGTGTGGTGTCGGGGAGCGCCGAGCTCTTGGGCTGGCTGTGGAACTACGCGGTGCTGCACGGCGCGAACGCAGCACCATTCGACTCGATGAACGGCCTCCGGGGGCTGCGCACGCTCGGGGTGCGCCTCGAACGGCAGTGCGCGACTGCCCAACGTCTGGCCGAGACCCTCGAGGAGCACCCGCTCGTCGAGCGAGTCTGCTACCCGGGCCTTGTGTCGCACCCGCAGTTCGACCTGGCGAAGCGCCAGATGACGATGCCGGGCGGACTGTTGACCTTCGACATCCGCGGAGGGATCGATGCCGGCACCTGCTTCGTCGAGCAGGTGAAGCTGGCGCTGATGGCCACTTCGCTGGGTGGTCCCGAGACACTCGTGACCCATCCGGCGACGACGACGCACGTCGGCTTGTTGCCCGACGAGCTGAGCGACGCGGGCATCGGGCCGGGCACGATCCGTGTGTCGGTCGGGCTCGAACACGCCGACGACGTGATCGCCGACATCGTCCAGGCTCTCGACGCTGCGGCGCGTGCCTGAGATTCTCGAGATCGAGTACTACCGCCTCGGTGCGGTCCCGGCGCTGCGTCGCACTGTCGAGTCGGTCGGGGCCGACGACGCCTGGTATCTGAAACGCGACACGTCCGCGGCCGAGCTCGACGCGGCGCTCGTCGGCGAGCGGTTCGTCGACGCGCGACGGCACGGCAAGGTGCTGCTGCTCGACGTGTCCTCGGGCGTGACAGCCGGGCTCCGTTTCGGCATGACCGGTCGCCTCATCGTCGACGACGATGCCCCGATTCGCGAGCTCGAGTACTCCTCGGCCCGCGACGACCCGGCCTGGGACCGCTTCGTCGTGCACTTCGCCGACGGCGGTTCGCTGCGTATGCGCGATCCGCGGCGGCTCGGAGGCGTGGAGCTCGATCCCGACATCGCCAGGCTCGGGCCCGACGCGTGGGAGCTCACGGCCGTCGAGCTCGAGGCGGCGACCGCCGGTTCGAGCGTGGCCATCAAGGCTCGCCTGCTCGACCAGAACCGGGTCGCGGGGCTCGGCAACCTGCTGGTCGACGAGACGCTGTGGCGGGCGGGGATCGCACCGGGTCGGTCGGCCGACGACCTCACGAGGTCCGAGATCGACACGCTCGCCACGACGGTCCGATCGACGATCGCCGATCTCTTCGCCAGGGGTGGCAGTCACCGTGGTGACCTGCACGATGAGCGAGCCGTCGACGGCCGCTGTCCGCTCGATGGCGCCGCGCTCCGAAGGGACACCATCGGTGGTCGAACCAGCTACTGGTGCCCGCAGCATCAGCGGTGAAGCCCAATAGGGTTTCTCGTGATGAGGACGCGTCGGCAACAGAGTTGGCAGTGGGCGGTGAGCACGGGGGTTGTCGTGCTCCTCGGCGTCTCCGTCCTGCTCGTCGTGGGTGAGGTCTACGCAGGGAGCTCCGGGCGACCCGAGCTGGCCGAGACGATCGACGGGGAACCCGCGCCGGCCCAGCTGGTGACCGAGAGCTCGGCCGCCGACGTTCGGAACGTATCGGTGGTGCTCGGGCTGCTCGCACTGGCCGTCCTGGTCCTCTCGTTCCTCTACTGGCGCCACACCGGTCGGGCAGCCCGCCGCCGGTTCATCGCAGCGGATGCAGATGCAGCACGACCCGAGGAGGCGGCAGTAGCCTCGGGCCATGGCTGAATCGCTCGATCTCGATGCCATGATCGCCCGCTTCCGTGAGCGGGCCCACGCGGTGAAAGTACGGCCCCTCCCGCCCGTCGGCGGCGACGAACGCACGCGCTTTCTCGAACAGAAACGCATCGACTTCCAGGACTTCGCGATCATCGGCGACGCCGAGGCCACGGTCGAGGACGGCATCCTCGTGCTCCGGGTCGACCTGCGGCCACCATCCGACGAATCCGGATGACCGATCGGCGGCAGCTACGGAGTGATGGTCGGCGACCCCGCTTGGGGTGTCGTACGATCAACGCACGATTGAAACACCGGATGGCCAGGAGACACCGTGCCCGACGATGAGCAGACCGACGTGCCGCCGCCTCCGCCTCCTCCGGGCGAGAGTGCGCTCCCGCCGCCTCCACCACCACCGCCAGTGAGCGACGAGGACGTGCCGCCTCCGCCTCCGCCGCCTCCGCCGGTTGTGGAGGAAGCCGTGCCGCCGCCGCCGGCTTCTCCGCCGGTTGTGGAGGA
>JAOTZB010000018.1 GCA_029861625.1 Acidimicrobiia bacterium | reverse complement strand
CGAGACACCCGATCTGCGCTGATGCGACCGTCGCCGCGAGCACGCCAGCCGGCAGCACTAGCCTCCATCGCGCCATGACGCACCTGCTGGTCACGAACGACTACCCGCCGAAGATCGGGGGCATCCAGAACTATCTCTGGGAGCTCTGGCGCCGCCTTCCCGCCGACCAGTTCGCGGTGTTGACGCGCCCGCATCCCGGCGATGCCGCGTTCGACGACGGCGAGCCGTACCGCGTGGTTCGGAGCCGTCAGCGATTCCTGCTGCCGACCGCCCCGTTGCGTCGAACCATCGACGGGTTGGCCGACGAGATCGATGCCGGGCTCGTCGTGTTCGACCCGGCGGTGCCCGTCGGCGCCCTCGGCCCCAGCCTGCGCCATCGGTACGCGGTGATCCTGCACGGGGCCGAGGTCGCCGTGCCCGCCCGCCTCCCCGGGACGAGGCAGGTGTTGGCCCGCACTGTCGCGAATGCATCGCTCATCATCTCGGCGAGCGGGTACGCCTCCGCCGAGGCCGAGCGCGCGGCCGGCCCCCTTCCGCCGAGCGTCTACGTGCCACCCGGCGTCGACGTCGACCGATTCGTCCCGCTGTCCGACGACGATCGCATGGCCGTACGCCGGCGACTCGGCCTCGCCGAGGACTCGATCCTCGTGTTGGGGGTGAGCCGGCTGGTGCCGCGGAAGGGATTCGACGTGCTGATCGAGGCCGCCGACCGGGTCGGCGCCGCCGAGCCCCGCCTCGAGGTGGTCATCGCCGGCACAGGCCGAGATCGGCGACGCCTCGAACGGCTCGCAGCCCAGGCCCGGGTACCGGTGCGATTCCTCGGCCGAGTCGACGATGCCGACCTGGCCGATCTCTACGCGTGTGTCGACATCTTCGCCATGTTGTGCCGAAGCCGGTGGGGCGGGCTCGAACAGGAGGGATTCGGCATCGTGTTCGTCGAGGCTGCCGCATCCGGCACGCCCCAGCTCGCGGGCGACAGCGGCGGCGCGGCCGAAGCGGTCGAGCACCGAAGCTCGGGTCTGATCGTCAAGGCGCCCGAGAGCGTCGATGCAGTCGCGGCCGCGCTGTCCGAGCTGGCCGGCAACGAATCCCGCCGGAAGGCGATGGGTCGGGCCGGGCGCGAGAGGGTCGTCCGTGAGCTCAGCTACGACCTGTTGAGCCGTCGGCTCCACGATGCCCTCCGGCAGTTCGGGGTGCACCACGACGGGCTGCAATCATCGAACCCGTGACAGGTCGATCACTGCTCCGGGTCCCAGACGTCGCCGGCGCGGGCTGGATCCGGCTCGACTGGTATGCCACGGGGCTCTTCGTCGCGACGGCGGCGGCAGCCGTGGTCGGGCCGGACATGCTCCGCGCCGTGAGCCTCGTCGTTGCGCTCGGCCTGTTCGGGTCGGGGTGCGGCCTGTTCCTGTGGGCGTTCGCACTCGGGGTCGAGCGGAGCCGCACCGAGGAGGTCTCGGTGGCCGAATTGTTCCTGCTGTCGGGCGATGTCGCACCACGTGGGGTGAAGACCCATCTGATGGCGGCGATGGCGGTGCAAGTCGTCGTCGCGTTCGCCGCGGCAGGCGCCCGCCCCTTCACCTCGCTGGCCTTCGGTATCCTCGTTCCGATGTTCGGACTCGGGATCATCGGCCGTTGGGCGGCACAATACGGACGCTTCACCAATCGCACCGTGCTACGAACCAAGCGAAAACCAATGGGGGAGGGCCCCACCCGTGGCTGACCAGACAACGCAGACCATCATCATCGATGCGCCTCCCGCGCGGTGCTTCGACATCGTCCTCGATGTCGAGCGCTATCCGGAGTGGGCACCCGACATCAAGTCGGTCGAGGTGCGCGGTCGCGAGACCGACGGTCGAGCCGGCCTCGTCGCCTATCGGGCCGCGGCCATGGGTCGCAGTACCAGCTACGTGCTGCGCTACTACTACGGCACCAACCCGCTCCGGGTGTCGTGGCGGCTCGAAGAGGGCGATGTCGTCAGTCGGATGGACGGCGACTACATCCTCGCCCACGCGCCCGGCGACCCGGCCTCGACCGAGGTCACCTACCATCTCAGCGTCGACATGCGGGTTCCGCTCCCGAGCTTCGTCAAGCGCCGGGCCGAGGCCCGCATCGTTCGGACCGCGCTCCTCGAGCTGAAGACGAGGGCCGAGCTCTCCGTGGCGGGCTGAATGTCGCTGCTCGCGCCGCTGGTCGCGGGATTCGACATCGGTGGCACGAACGTGCGCGGCGTCCTGGTCGACCGGGCCGGTCACCTCGTCGGCGCCGACCGCTTGCCGCGCCCGCACGAGCCCGATGGCATCGTCGACTCGGTCGTGACACTTGTTGCCCGCATGGGGACCGACGCCGGTGCCGACGCGCATGCTGTCGGCGTGGGCTGCGCCGGTACGGTCGATCGGCGGGGTGTCGTGCGGGCGTCACCGAACATCCCGACCCTCATCGAGTTCCCGTTGGCTGACACGTTGTCGAAGCGGCTCGCCATGCCGGTCATCGTCGACAACGACGCCACGACAGCGACCTGGGCCGAGGTCAAGACAGGAGCCGCCCGCGGCATTCGCGACGTCGTGTTCGTCGCGCTCGGAACCGGCATAGGCGTCGGCATCGTGCTCGACGGCGAGCTCCGGCGCGGCGCCCAGGGATTCGCCGGCGAGGCCGGGCACATGGTCATCTCCCCGGAGGGACCCGAGTGTGTCTGCGGCCGCCGCGGCTGCTGGGAGGTCTTCGCGTCCGGGCGTGCCCTCGGACGGCTCACCCAGGACGCCGCTCGTGAGCACCGAGTTCCCGCCATCGTCGAGATCGCGGGTGGGGTCATCGACGACATACGCGGTGAACACGTCTCCGAGCTCGTGGCCGAGGGTCATCCCGAGGCCCTCATGATGCTCGACGAGCTCGGGTGGTGGGTCGGTCTCGGCCTCACCAACCTGGTCAATGTGCTCGATGTGTCGACAGCGGTGATCGGCGGGGGCCTGTCGGAGATCGGCCGGCCGCTCATCGCGGCGATCCGGGTCGGCTACAACTCGCTGATGCACGACAGTGACCACCGTCCCCCGCTCAATATCGTGGGCGCGCTCCACGGCGGTCGGGCCGGCGCCATCGGGGCCGCATTGCTCGCCGCCGACGAACTGCACCAACCGAGCCGCATCTAGACCGGCGAATGACCCGCTGCGGCCCGGTGGTCTCGGTAGCCTGCAGTCATGGAGTTCCGTCGGATCACGTCGCTGCCGCCCTACGTCTTCTCGATCATCGACTCGCTGAAGGTCGAGGCGCGGCGGGCCGGACAGGACGTCGTCGACCTCGGCTTCGGCAATCCCGATCTGCCGTCGCCCGACGTCGCAGTGAACAAGCTCATCGAGGCGGCTCAGAACCCGCGCAACCACCGATACTCGTCGAGCCGCGGCATTCCGAAGCTCAGGCAGGCGTTCGCTGATCTGTACATGCGCCGATTCGGCGTCGACCTCGACGCGGACATCGAGGTCATCAACACGATCGGTGCGAAAGAGGGCCTCTCGCACCTCATGTGGGTGTTGCTCCAGCCCGGCGACGCGGTGCTCGTCCCCTCGCCGTCCTACCCGATCCATCTGTATGCGCCCCTGTTCGCCGGCGCCGAGGTCCGCGAGATACCCCTCGGCACGGGCTCCGACTTCTTCCAGACCATGCAGGAGCGTTGGGAGTACTCGTGGCCGAAACCGCGGGTCATCCTCCTGTCGTTCCCTCACAATCCCACCACGACCTGCGTCGACATCGAGTTCATGCAGCAGGTGGTCGACTTCGCCCGCGAGCACGAGGTCTTGCTCGTGCACGATCTCGCCTACGCCGATCTGGGCTTCGACGGCTACAGCCCACCGTCGATCCTCCAGGTACCGGGTGCAAAGGACGTCGCCGTCGAGCTCTACTCGATGACGAAGAGCTTCTCGATGGCCGGATGGCGGGTGGCGTTCCTCGCCGGCAACGCCGAGGTGGTCGCCGCCCTGGCGAAGATGAAGTCCTACCTCGACTACGGCACGTTCCAGCCGATCCAGATCGCAGCAACCGTCGCGATGAACGAAGCAGGCGATCATCCCAAACTGGTGAACGACATCTACCAGGGCCGCCGTGACGCGTTGTGCGACGGCCTGAACCGCATCGGCTGGGAGGTCGAGCCGCCGCAGGGCACCATGTTCGTGTGGGCGCCCATTCCCGAGCCCTACCGCGAGATGGGCTCGGTCGAGCTCGCATCGCTCATGGTCCGCGACGGCAAGGTGGCGGCTTCGCCCGGTGTCGGGTTCGGTCCCGGCGGCGAGGGATTTGTTCGGTTCGCGCTCATCGAGAACGAACATCGGATCGGTCAGGCGGTACGCAACCTCCGCGCCAGCCTGCCGCTGCTCACGGGCTGAGACAGCGGGTCGCTAGGCCCGCTCCCAGCCGCGTGCCCGGTCGACACCGCGGCGCCACTGCGCATGGGCCGCATCGAGGGTCTCGCGATTGCCGCCCGGCTGGACGTGGGCGTCGAGGAGCCAGTTGTTCGAGATGTCGTCGTACGAATCCCACACGCCTTCGGCGAGCCCGGCGAGATAGGCAGCGCCGAGAGCCGTCGTCTCCTCGACCTTCGGTCGCGACACGGGGATACCGAGCTGATCGGCTTGCTGCTGGAGCAACGTACGCATCACCGAGGCACCGCCGTCGACACGCAGCCGGGTCGGCCGGGTGCCCGACGCGGCACTCATGGCGTCGACGACATCGCGCGTCTGGTGCACCATCGCATCGATGACGGCCCTGGCGATCTGAGGGCGTCCCGATCCGCGCGTGAGCCCGCAGATCGTGCCGCGTGCGTAGGGATCCCACCACGGGCTGCCGAGCCCGACGAACGCAGGAACGAAGACCACGCCACCGGAGTCGTCGCATGCGAGAGCGAGCGCTTCGAGATCGGACGCTCGGTCGATGATCCCGAGCCCGTCACGAAGCCACTGGACGGCGGCGCCCGTGACGAAGATCGCACCTTCGAGCGCGTAGTTCGTGGTGATCGCTCCGTTGGCGGTCGTACTCCATGCCACCGTCGTGAGCAGGCCGTCGACGGGATCGGGGCACGTCTCACCCACGTTCATCAACAGGAACGAACCGGTTCCGTAGGTGTTCTTGGTGTCGCCGGGAGCGAAACACGCCTGACCGAACAGTGCTGCCTGCTGGTCGCCGGCGACACCGCTGATGGGAATGCCGGCGGGCACCGGCAGCCCGTCGGCGGTGACGCCGAACCTGCCGCTGGACGGTCGAACCTCGGGTAGGCACGAGGCCGGCACGGTGAAGAGCTCCAGGAGCTCGGGACTCCACTCGAGCGACCGGATGTCGAAGAGCAGGGTGCGGCTGGCGTTGGTGGTGTCGGTGACGTGCGCACCACCCGCCGTGAGATTCCAGATCAGCCAGGAGTCGACGGTGCCGAACGCCAGGTGCTCGTCGGGGACAACCCCTCCCTCGTCGAACAACCACCCGAGCTTCGAGCCCGAGAAGTACGGGTCGAGCACCAGGCCGGTGCGCTCCCGGACCAGCGGCAGGTTCCCGTCGGACTCGAGCCGGTCGCAGCGGCTTGCGGTGCGTCGGTCCTGCCAGACGATCGCATTGTGCAACGGTCGGCCGTCGCGCCTGTCCCACACCACCACCGTTTCGCGCTGGTTGGTGATGCCGACCGCGGCCGCGGGCTCGGTGAGCCGGGATCCGAGCTCGGCGAGCACGTCGAGCGTCACCGTCCAGATCTCGGCGGCGTCATGTTCGACCCAGCCCGGTCGAGGGAAGAACTGGGTGAATTCGCGATAGGCGCTCGCCGTCGGGCTTCCATGACGATCGAAGGCAATGGCGCGGACACCGGTGGTGCCGGCATCGATGGCGATGACGGTTGACATGCCGAGCACGCTAGTTGACGGGGGATCGCCGAAATGCCGTCCACGGGTGCGATTCGCGTTCACAACCGGCATCCTCTCCAGGGCCCGCAGACCGAGGACAAGGGGTGTGGCATGCGGTTGGGAGTGCTGACCGGTGGCGGGGACTGTCCCGGCCTCAACGCCGCCATCCGCGGCGTCGTGCGCAAGGCCGAGAGGGATCACGGCGACGAGATCGTCGGATTTCTCGACGGTTGGCGGGGGGTCATCGAGGGCGACACCATGCCGCTCGACATCTCGGCGCTGCGGGGCACGTTGCCCCGCGGTGGCACGATCCTCGGCACGTCCCGGGTGCATCCATGGATGCAGGACGACGGGGTCGAGCGCATCGAGCGCACGCTCGCCGAGAAAGAGATCGATGCGCTGGTGGTCATCGGCGGCGAGGGAACGCTCTCGTGCGCCAGCCGGCTCCACGATGACGGCGTCGCCAATCTCGTCGGTGTCCCGAAGACGATCGACAACGACATCGGGGCAACGGAGATGACCTTCGGGTTCATGACCGCCGTCGACATCGTGACCGAGGCGATCGACCGGCTCCACACCACCGCCGAGTCCCACGACCGCGTGATGGTCGTCGAGGTCATGGGTCGCCACGTCGGCCACATCGCAACCTGGGCAGGCATCGCAGGCGGGGCGACGATCACCCTCATCCCCGAGGAACCCTTCGACGTCCAGGAAGTGGCGGACGCACTCCGTCGTCGTCACGCTCGCGGCCGCTTCGCCTCCATCGTGGTGGTTGCGGAAGGAGCCCGACCCGCGCCGGGCAGCATCGTCGTCCCCGAACCCGAGATCGACGTGTACGGCCACGAGGTCCTCGGTGGCATCGGCAGCATCGTGGCCCGCGAGATCGAACAGCGCACCGGATTCGAGACGAGGGTCACCGTGTTGGGGCACGTCCAGCGTGGCGGGACGCCGTCAGCCTTCGATCGCGTTCTGTGCACCTGGTACGGCGTTGCTGCGACCGAGGCCGTCCACGATGGCGACTTCGGCATCATGGTCGCCCTCCGAGACGCCAAGGTCGTGCGGGTTCCGCTCGCCCAAGCCGTCGGTGAGCTCAAGCTCGTCGAGCCCGACCTGTGGAAGGTCGCCAAGACATTCTTCGCCTGATGCGCCGGCGCGTCGCTAGCCGAGGTTGGCGTAGTCCTCGCGGGTGACAGGACGCTGGCCCTCGGTCGGCTCGCCCAGGGTCGGTAGCGGGCGAAGCTCCCCGTCGATCGCCAACAGAACGCCGTCGACCGACTCGAGTCCGGTCGCAGTGAACACCATTTGCGCGATCGCGAGCAGCTGCTGCTCCGGCTCGAGAGTCGCCAGTCCCTCCGGGCCGAGATTCACCGTGAGCACCCCGCCGTCGGCGACGGCGTCGATCACGACTGTGTCGGCCGGGATCTCGGTCCGAAGTCGTTCGTCGGCCAACAGCTCGGCGAAACTGTCGGCATCAGCGGACCCGATGAGCGTCTCGATCACACTCTTCGTATCGACGGGGACGGGAACTTCCTGCTTGACGGGGACGAGCAGGTCGTCCTCTCCGACGAGGAAGATGTCGACCTCGACCCCTGCCGGTTCCGGCTGGTCGACGGTGGTCGTCGTTGTCGACGAGAGGCCGGACGGCAGCTCGGTCTCGTCGAGTGCGCGTGGTTGTCGATCGACCGGGACGCCGCAGGACGCGAGCAGGAGACCGGCGGTGACGATCGCCGCTGCGGCGCGCCTCATACGAGGACTCCGGGCATGTCGATGACGAATCGGGAACCCGTGCCGTCGTCGTTCACGGGCTCGACCGACACGGTTCCGCCGTGGAGCCGGATGTGTTCGGCCACGAGCGCAAGACCGAGACCGACACCCGTACCCGCCCCGCGGCTACCGCCGGCGACGCCCCGCGAGAACCGATCGAAGATCGCGAGCTGTTCGTCTTCGGGGACACCCGGACCCTCGTCGGTCAGCGAGATGCGGATGCCGGTGCCGACTCGTTCGATCTCGACCGACGTGACACCGTCGGCGTACTTGTTCGCGTTGTCCACCAGGTTGGCTATCACCCGGGCGAGACGGCGTTTGTCGGCGTGGATCAGCAGCCCTTCGACGCCGTCGGCATGAACGATCTCGGGTGATGATCCGGTGACGGCCAGCGCCTGCCGGACGAACTCGGTGATCTCGAAGTTCGACGGCTGAAGGGCGACGGATCCCACGTCGAAGCGGGAGATCTCGAGCAGATCCTCGACGAGTTGCTGGAACCGGTCGAGGTCGGTCTCGAGCAGATCGAGCGCGGTCTGGGCCCGGGCCGGCATCTCGTCGCGTTGATTGTGCAGCACCTCGAGCGAGGCTGTCAGCGTCATCAGCGGAGATCGGAGCTCGTGGCTGACCTCGGACGCGAAACGTGCGTCGCGTTCGATTCGCTGCTGGAGTGTCCCCGCCATCAGGTTGAACGACGCCGTCAGCCTGCCGAGGTCGCGATCGGCCTCGGCCTCCAACCTGGTATCGAGCTCACCGGCCGAGATCGCCACCGCGGCCTCCCCGATGTCGTCGAGCGGAAGGAGCACGCGCCGGGCGGCCCACCACCCGAGCCCGGCACCGGCAAAGACCGATATGGCCGCGCCGCCGGCGAGCGCGAGGCCGAGACTTCGCAGCGTGTCGTCGATGTCGCGTAGCGGTACGGCCTCGAAGTAGGCCGCATCATCCTCGATGAGGGGAATGCCGATGACGAGATATGGGGTCGAACCGACTCGGTAACGCATCTGGGCGGGCTCGCCACCGATGACGACGGAGAGCAGCTCGCTGTTGACATCGGCCTCGGCGAAGTTCAGCGGGTCGAGCGGAACCCACTCGGATCCGATCTGGAGGATGGGGAGCGATCCGGTCGGCGTGGACAGGTTCGCCACGATCTCCTCGGGAGTGCGTTCGGCGACGTTCAACGCCTGGAGGACCGCCGACGCGTTCCGACCGACGATGCGGAGGCTGGTGCTCTCGCGGGAATCCAGAAGGTTGTTCCGCGTCAGCGTGTAGGCGACCGTGACGAACAGACCCGAGAGCAACAACGCGCCGAGCACGAATGCCATGACGATGCGAGCCCGGAGCCCGAACCGCCTGTCGTCACGGAGCGTGCCGCGCAAGCGGCGTCTCCGAGGCTCGTCCTCGATCTCGTCGAGCTCGGCGTCGGCGGCTGGGGCGACATCGGTTGTGGCCACGGGCGACTACGACTGGAGCTTGTAGCCCAGCCCGCGAACCGTCACGACGTGGCGAGGGTTCGCCGGGTCGGCCTCGATCTTGGTTCGCAGCCGCCGCACGTGGACATCGACGAGGCGGCCGTCGCCGAAGTAGTCGTAGCCCCACACCCGCTCGAGCAGGACCTCGCGACTGAAGACCCGTCCGGGGCTCGAGGCCAGCTCGACGAGGAGCCGGAACTCGGTCTTGGTCAGGTGCAGCTCGGAGTCGCCGAGCATCACGCGTCCCTCCTCGGGAATGATCTCGAGCTCGCCGAACGTGAGATGGGTGATGCCCGGATCGGTGGTGCGGGCCCGCCGCAACAGGGCACGGATCCGCGCCGACAGCTCCTTGGGCGCGAACGGCTTGGTGAGGTAGTCGTCGGCGCCGGCCTCGAGCCCCGCGACGACGTCGTGAGTGTCGTCGCGAGCAGTGACCATGACGATCGGCACATCGTTGTTGCGGCGCAACGACCGGCAGACTTCGAAGCCATCGATGCCCGGCAACATGATGTCGATCAACACGACGTCGGCGGGTTCACGTTTGAAGAGCGCGAGAGCGTCCTCGCCGTTGTCGGCTTCGAGGACCTGCCAGCCCTCGTCTTCGAGCGCGAGCTTGACGGCAGTCCTGATGCGTTCGTCGTCTTCGACCGTCAGAATTCGCGTTCCCACGAACACGATGGTGCCTCATTCCGGGCCGCCGCGCAGTTCATGGCGAATTCCGGCCGTCGGCGTCGAGGCCGACGAGCAGCTCGACGAGTGCGTCGTGCACGCCCGGGGCGGCCGCGACCACGAACGTGGGGGAGGGCGGATCGCCCCGGAGATCGTGCACCCGGGCGCCTGCTTCGGCGGCGATCACGACGCCGGCCGTGTAGTCCCACGAGTTGAGGCCGACCTCGTAGTAGCCGTCCAACCGACCGCACGCGACCCAGCAGAGATCGGTCGCGGCCGAGCCGACTCGGCGGAGATTCCCGACCGCCTCGAGCACGCCGACCAGGACGGTGGCCTGTCTCCTGCGACGGTCGGCGTCGTAGGCGAAGCCGGTTGCGATGATCGCCGACGCCAGGTCGGCGCTGCCGCGCGGTGTCATCGATCGCCCGTTCCAGAACGCGCCGCCACCACGCCGAGCGGTGAAGGTGTCACCGTGCATCGGATCGACGACGGCCCCCACGACGGCGATGCCGTCGACCTCGGCTCCGATCGAGACCGAGTAGCCGGGCTGGCCGTACACGAAGTTCGTCGTGCCGTCGATGGGATCGATGTGCCATCGCACGCCGGAGGAGCCGGAGTGGGCCGCGCCCTCCTCGCCGACGATGGCATCGTCGGGACGCTCGCCGAGTATGTGCTCGACGATCAGCTGCTCGCATTCCTGATCGACCTGGGTCACGAAGTCGTTGGCCGACGACTTCGTCGCGATGTCGATCGGCCTCTCGAGCCGCTCGAGCGTGTGAGCGGCTGCGATCCGTGCGGCCTCGGCGGCCGTGGCGAGCAATTCGTCGAGGTCGTTCATGGGGCGGAGCGTATCCACCAGGGTCGTGGCCCTTGGTCACGTGCAGACCGGACCCCAAGTAGGGTTGCGCCGGTGCACGAGCAGCTCGAGATCGGACCGGTCACGGTGCTGGCGGTGTTCGCACACCCCGACGATCCCGAGATGGCCTGTGGGGGGACGCTCCGGCGATGCGTCGACGCGGGCGGATCGGTCCGCATCGTGGTGGCGAATGCCGGCGACAAGGGATCGTTCGACCCGGCAACCGATCCGGCCCTTTTGGCCGATGTCCGTCGTGATGAGCTCGCGGCGGCAGCCGGCGTGCTCGGTGCCGACTCCTGGGAGATCTTCGGCGTGCCCGACGGCGACTTGGAGAACACGGTCGAGCTGCGCGAACGCCTCGTCACCGAGATCCGGCTCGCCCGACCCGACGTGGTGATCGCGCCCGACCCGACTGCTGTGTTCTTCGGCGACACCTACGTCAACCACCACGACCACCGCGCCATCGGCTGGGCCGTCCTCGATGCCTGCGCCCCGGCATCGGCGAGCCCGCTGTACTTCCCCGGCTCGGGCGAACCTCACACGGTCTCCACCGTGTTGCTCGCCGGCTCGCTCGATCCCGATGTATGGATCGACATCGCCGCTGCGCTCGAGTCGAAGATCGCAGCCGTGCAGTGCCATCGGTCCCAGGTGGTCGACAGCGACTTCGTCGAGGAAGCCGTCAGAGCCCGCGCCGCAGGTGCCGGCGCCGACGTCGGTGCCGGCGCCGCCGAGCTCTTCAGGCGGCTCCGTCTGGGCTAGCGCTACGCGTGCTCGGTCGGTTCTTCTCGATCCTCGGCTCGGGCGCGGTGGGCTTCAGCTTCGTCACGATCCTTGATCGTCTGCCACTCGTCCATCGCACGAAGCGCGAGGACCGCGACGATCGCGACGCCGACCGCCCCGGCGACGGCGCCGACGATTGCCCCGGTGCCGAGCCATGCGGTGCAGTCGCCCTCGCATTGCAGATCCACGAAGCCGTACCCGATCAGCCCCCCGCACAGTCCGCCGACGAGGACCGAGAGGAATGCCAGGACCCGAGAGAGAACTGGTGGCGCGGCCGAGGTCATGCCGGACGTCGGAGCCGGGTCGGTTCCCATGCGCAGAGCGTACGAGCCCAGCGTGGCCCTGCCGACATCGTCTCCGCCTGCCGCCATACTGGAGAGGTGGTAGACGGCACGACCGACCGAACGGCCCGCCGCAGCATCCTCCACGTGGACATGGACGCCTTCTACGCATCGGTCGAGCTGCTCCGTCGCCCCGAGCTGCGCGGTCGACCGGTCATCGTCGGTGGCAGCGGGCTGCGCGGCGTCGTGGCTGCCGCGTCGTACGAAGCAAGGGCCTACGGGATCCGTTCGGCCATGCCTTCGGTGCGGGCCCGACGACTCTGCCCGCACGCCGTCTTCCTTCCGGGCGACCACGCCCACTACGGCGAGGTCAGCTCGCGAGTCATGAACATCTTCCGATCGTTCACACATCTGGTCGAGCCGCTCTCACTCGACGAGGCGTTTCTCGACGTGTCCGGCGCGCGCCGGCTCCAGGGCGACGCGGTCACGATCGCGAACCGCATACGCGGGCGAGTTGCGGACGAGGAGGGCTTGCCGTGTTCGGTCGGGGTGGCCACCACCAAGTTCCTGGCCAAGCTCGCATCGCAACGAGCGAAGCCGCGGCCGGCCATGACCGGCCCCGTACCAGGTGTGGGCGTCATGGTCATCCGGCCCGGCACCGAGCTCGACTTCTTGCACCCACTGCCGGTCGACGCGCTGTGGGGAGTCGGACCTGCAACCCACGAGCGGCTCACCCGTCTCGGCGTCGATACGGTCGGCGATCTCGCGGCGCTGCCGCTCGACGCGGCGATCGCGGCACTCGGCGAGGCGAGCGGTCGGCATCTCCACGCGTTGGCGAACGCAGTCGACGACCGGGCCGTCGTGCCCGACCAGCAGGCGAAGTCGGTGAGCCACGAGGAGACGTTTGCATCCGACATCCACGATCCGGAGCACCTCGAACGCGAAGCCGTCCGTCAGGCCGACGCGGTGAGTCGACGGCTTCGCAAGAACGACAAGCAGGGCCGCACCATCTCCCTCAAGGTCCGGTTCCCGGATTTCCGCACGATCACACGCTCGATCACGCTCGATCAGCCGACCGACAGCGGGCGCGTCATCGCGCACGAGGCGAAGCGGCTGCTCGCATCGGTGGACACATCACCGGGAGTCCGGCTCCTCGGTGTCGGTGTCGCCGGGCTCGGGGTCGAGGGCGCCCGCCAGTTGCAGTTCGGCGACATCGACGACGGCGAGACGGTCTGGGACGACGCGGAACGGGCGGTCGACGAGATACGGGATCGGTTCGGGTCGGGCTCGATCGGCCCGGCCACGCTGGCGGTCGGCGGGGAGCTGAGGGTCAAACGTCAGGGCGACCAGCAGTGGGGGCCCGACGACGGCCCGGGAACCGACACGACACAGACCTGACGGCCGGCCCGGGAACCGACACGACACAGACCTGACGGCCGGCCCGGGAACCGACACGACACAGACCTGACGGCCGGCCCGGGGGCGAACGGTGTATTGCTCCTTCGAGACATTGCGCCGGTGCGCGTTGTTGACGAATGTCGGTTGTGAGAGAATTACGGCGTCGGATACCGAGCGAGGAGCACTGGGTGCCACTGTCCGAAGACGAACAGCGAATCCTCAGCCAGATCGAGGAGCAGCTGTACGAGACCGACCCCGACCTCGCCCACGAAGTCGGCTCGACCACGGTCTACACCGACTCCAGGCGGAACCTGTTCTGGGCCACGCTGGGCGGCCTGGTCGGTCTGGGCGTCATGGTCTTCACGCTTTCCACCTCGTACCTGGTCTCGTTCCTCGGGTTCGTGATCTTGTTGATCTCGGCGCTGTTCGTCGAACGGAGCCTCCGGCAGCTCGGCAAGATCAGCATCGAGCAGCTCACCCAGACCATCCGCCGCCGACCGATTCGCGGCATCGTCGACAACGCCGGGCGTCGGTTCCGTCGCGAGAACGACGACGACGACTCCGACAGCGCCTGACCAAGACCCGAACCGGTCGACGACATCAGCTTCCGCCGGCGGTCGTGAGCCGGCTCAGATCTGGGCGGCCAAGCGGCGCGGATCGTATTCGGCCCGAATCCGTTGCCAACGCGTCGTGCGAGATCTCACCGCCCGCTCGATTATTGCCACCGCCGTGGCGATCTCGTCGATCGTCGTCTCATCGGGCGGGTCGGCAGCGAAGCGGGCGCCGGTGATCAACGTCGCGAGCCGCTCGAGCTCTTGTCGCGCCCCGACCCGTCCTGTGGCCCGGGCCGCGAACTCGCCGGCTGTCTCGTTCGGTGCCGGCGTGAGCCCAAGGGGAGCGAGGACGTCGGCGACGTGATTCCATGCCAGCAGCGCGTGGCGGCGTCGCGGATCGTCGAGGTGGTCGAATCGGGCCCGCCGTCGACGGCGACCGATGACCGGCACGAGAGCGAATCCGACGAGGACGACGGCAATCACGCCAGTGAGCGCGGCGATGAGTCGCCACGGAACGTCGAGGCCGGTGGTCTCGAAGGCGCCACGTCCGGTCGCGGTCTCGGCGAGCGCGCCGAGGGGGTCGGGATCGGCGAAGGCCTGGTCGCCGGCAAAGGGGTCGGGAAATGGCGGGAGCACGTCGCTCAGGTTCGGGTCGGCGGCCTCCGACGGTCCGGTCTCGTCTTGTTGTTCGGGGACACCGGTGTACTCCTCGGCGCCAGGTGCGCCCCGACCCGGTGTGGGCTCGAATGCCACCCAGCCGGCGCCGTCCAGGTAGATCTCGGGCCAGGCGTGGGCATGCTCACCGCGCACCCGGTAGAGCGTCGGGTCGGCCGGGTCGAAGTCGCCCGGCGTGAAGCCGACGGCCACCCGGGCCGGAATGCCGAGACTCCGCGCCATCGCCGCGAACGAGCCCGCGAACTGTTCGCAGTATCCGATGCGTGACGTGAGGAAGTCCTCGATGCGGTCGGAGCTGTGGCCGGCCGTGACATCGGTGCTGTAGGTGAACTCCGCACGGAACCAGTTCTGCAGGGCGAGCGCCTGGGCGTACGGGCCCTCGTGTCGGGCGACGATCTGCTGGGCGAGCTCGGTTGCGGTCGGGCTGAAGTCGTCCGGAAGCTCGGTGAATCGGGCGAGGTCGACGGGGACGGTCGTGCCGACCGTGGTGAGCAGTCCGGAGGTGAACCTGGGGACCGCGGACTCGATGGTGTACTCGATGCCGTCGGAGTCCTGGTAGTCGGCGTCGACGATCAGCGTCGAGGAGTCGGCCTCCCATGACACGTCGGCGCCCGAGACGTTGGCAATCCGCACCGGCTGGTACGCGGCAGGCAGCCAGACCGCCGCGAGTGCCTCGATCCGGAAGTGCTGGGCGACGGTGTCCGCCCGGTAGTTGGAGACCGTGGTGGCATCGAGCTCGCCATCGGCGCCGCTGTAGTCGGCACGGCTGCGCCACACGGTGCCGTCGAAGGCATCGAGGGAGGTGAGGCGGTAGTAGGTGCGTTCCTGGCTGCGGACCTGGAACACCTCGACGTCTTGTTGCTGCACGATGCGTTGCCGAATGTCGACCAGCGGGCTGATCACGACGCGTCCGGGATCGCCGACCGAACCACTGTCGAGGTCGACCAGTGACTGCTCGGCGTCGGGAACGAGCGGCACGGTGCTCAGAGCGAACACGGCGGCCACGAACGCAACGGCGGCCGCGCCGCGCCCGACCGCCGTGCGGGCTTCGAGCGTCGAACCCAGCCATGTGATGCCGTCGAGCTGGACGAACACGCGATGCGCGATGGCGAATGCCAGACCGGCGGCCATTGCGAGCGCCGTGAGCTCGTATCGCTGCGAGTCGTCGCCGAGCGCGGCGATGAAGACCAGGGCGGCGACCATCGGGAGCAGCGCCTGCACGATCGACTTGACGCGGAAGGCGGCGGTGTCGGCGATGAGGACGATCACCCAGATCGCTGCCGACGCGAGCAGCACGAATCCCGTGAGGGCAGCAGTCGGCGCGACCGCGTCGGGGAACTCGGTGAACGCGACATCGAGCTCGGATCGAGCCAGATCGAGGGTGGTTCGCGTGGGAAACCCGAAGTTGGTCGTGCTGCGGTAGAAGAGCGACGACAGCGTGACGATGCCGATGCCGAGGTGCACGGGCACGGTGGCCGCAGCCGAGACGGGCAGCCTGCGCAACACCAGTGCCGTGCCGTGAGCGATCAGGGCTGCCAGGAAGATGGGTCGTCGCCAGCTGTCGTCGGCGAACAGTCGGGTGAAGCCGAGGAGCACCGACGCGGTGGTCGCGAGCAAGAGCAGCTCGGTGAGCAACAGGCCGGGCGAGCCGATGTGGTTCCGGGATCGTGCGGTCATGAACCGGCCCCGCTCCGAGCGCGCATCTCGCGACGTTGCATCTCGTCGGTCCACACGTCGGTGAAGTCGTCGACGACATGGGTCGGGTCCGACGGCTGGGGCGTGTCGCCGAATCGGAGGCTCACGTGGGACTGGAAGCCGGGACCGAGGATCGAGGTCGATTGCGAGTCACCCGCACCCATCAGCGACACGAGCGTCCCGGCTCTCGCACTCCGTCGCAGGACCTGCACGGCGGGGTCGAGCGAGGTGATGGCAGTTGGTTCGACGCGAGCGAGGGCATCGAGGAGGCCCGACACGCTGCGCGAATCGAACGCCTCGTAGGGCCCTGACCCGTCGGTGAGGACGAGCGCGCATTCGTCGCCGCGGGCCGCAGCCGCGGTCAGGACACTGGCAGCGGCCTCGAGGATGCGCTCGATGCTGGCGGCGGTGACCGAGCTCTCGCGGATGTCGGCGACGACCGTCGTGCGACCTTCGCGCGTGTCGTCGTGTTCGCGAATCATCAACTCATCGTGGCGCGCGGTGGCGCGCCAGTGGACGCGGCGCAGATCATCGCCCTGCTCGTAGGGCCGGAGCGCGTGGAAGTCGTCACCGCGGAACTCTCGAATCGGCGTCGCCACCGACGACGCCATGTCGGCGGCGCGAGGTCGGCTGGGTGGAGCGATCGGGTGTATCCGCGGATGCACGAGCAGCTCGGAGCTGTCGAGCCAGGCGACCCGGCGCCGAGCGATGCCGAACGCGTCGATGCGATCGACCTCGAGCGGACCGACTGTGAGCACGCCGCGCGTGGCCGGCGGGAGACGGTACGTCGCCTGGCGCTGCTCTCCGGGTCGGAGCGGCGTGGCGTGCAGCTCGGCTCCACGTGTACCGGCGACACCGTCTCGGAGCCGCAACAGCCCCGATGACACCTTGCCGAGATGACCGAGACGCAGATCGACGTGCGCAGTGCCGCCCGCCGCGATGCGTTGGGGGCGGAGCCGTCGAGCCGGCACCAGCCGGCCTCGGGGCGAGACGACCATCAGAGTTGCGAGTACCACGACACCCGCCAATGTTGCGCCGATGATCATCAACTCGACGATGCCGAAGATGCGACCGGTGAGAACTGCCGCTGTGCCGGTGACCAGCGCGGCGAGTCCCCGAGTTGTCACTGGATGGTCACCGGGTCGGAGCGGTCGGTACTGCGACCGATTGGATGAGCTCGCCGAGCACATCGGCGGCACTCATGCCGCGCGACTGGGCCTGGGGCGATGCGACCAGCCGGTGCGACAGCGCGGGGGTGGCCAAGGTCTTGATGTCGTCGGGGGTGACGAAGTCGCGTCCAGCGGCGGCGGCGCGAGCCTGGGCGACCCGTTGCAGGCTGATCGTCGCCCGTGGTGACATACCGAGCGCGAGTCCGGGGTGATTGCGACTGGCCTCGGCCAGATCGACCAGGTATCCCTGCACCGCCGGCGCCACGTGCACGCCGAGCACGGCCCGGATCATGCCCCGGACCTCGCTGGCGGAGACGACCGGTCGGAGCGTGTCGAGCGGCGACTCGGATCGTTGGTTTCCGAGGATCTCCATCTCGGCGGTGCGGCCCGGGTACCCGATGCTCACTCGGAGGAGGAATCGATCGAGCTGGCTCTCCGGCAGCGGGTAGGTTCCCTCGTGTTCGAGCGGGTTCTGCGTGGCGATCACCAGGAACGGGTCGGGCAGGGGGTGGGTGGTCCGGTCGACCGTGACCTGACGCTCGGCCATTGCCTCGAGCAACGCCGACTGGGTCTTGGGCGACGCCCGGTTGATCTCATCGGCGACCACGAGCCCGTTGAACACCGGACCGGGCCTGAACTCGAACGAGGACGACCCGCGGTCCCATACTGCGATGCCGATGACATCGGAGGGCAACAGGTCGGGCGTGAACTGGATGCGGCCCACCTCGACGTCGATGGACCGAGCAATGGCCTTCGCCAGCGAGGTCTTGCCCACCCCGGGCGCGTCCTCGAGCAGCAGGTGGCCCTCGCTCAGGAGGCACAACATCACGAGCCGGATCGTGTCGTTCTTGCCATGGATGACACGCTCGACGTTGGTAGCGATCGTCTCGAATAGCTCGGCGAATGTTGCCTGTCGTGTTTCAGCCTGTTGGGTGGACACCGAGACTCCGGGTCGATCGACGAGGTCGGCCCGACGGGTCCTGAGCCGCGGGCGCGAGCCTATCCGCCCTGGTCACGCAAGCGCCGTCGGGCGGCGCGAAGATCACGGCCGGTGCGGCGGCGGCACTACCATCTGGCCATGCAACGTCGTCGCACGCTCGACCGGGGATGGCCAGGTGCGATCCGGGCTGTGTCGCGACGCCCCTGGCTCTGGCCGACGGCGGTGCGCCAGGGGGTAGCGCTTCGTCGGCGTCAATGGTGGCGTCGGGCGCCGTTTCTGCCGGTGCCCGATCCCGACTACCTGCGCTTCCGCATGATCACGTCATACGGCGGAGACGGTACGGGCGGACCCGACCCCGACGACCTGGTCACATGGCTCGAGTGGAGCCGGGCGTGGCCGGCGCTACGGAGAAACCGCCCGAGACACAGGCCCCGCGCCAACTAGTCTCGCTCGCCATGTATCGGACGCTGGTGCTGAACGCCACGAACGACCCGCTGAGCGTGGTCTCGGGCCGTCGTGGTGCGCTGCTGGTGCTGGCCGAGAAGGCCGACCCCGTCCACGAGTCCGGCGACCAGCTTCGGTCCGAGCGATGCTCGTTGCTCGTGCCGTCGGTCATCCGACTGCGTTACTTCGTGCAGGTCCCGTTCCACGGCGCGCGGGCGATCAGCCGTCATGGCATCTTCGCTCGCGACGACTTCACGTGTCAGTACTGCGGTGGCAAGGCCGACAGCATCGACCACGTGAGGCCTCGCAGCCGCGGCGGCGGCCACACATGGGACAACGTCGTCGCCGCCTGCCGGCCCTGCAACACACGAAAACGCGATCGACTCCTCAGTGAGCTGTCGATGCGACTCCGCCGATCTCCCTCGATTCCCACCCGATCCACGCTGCTCGCCGCGGCGAGCACCGCGGTTCCGGAACACTGGTGCCTGTACCTCGGCGTCGACCGGCGGCGAACGGCCTGACCCTGAGCGGCAACGATCGCATCGGCCGCTTTCGCGTGGAGCGTCATCGGGCCGCTCCCTCGGTGCTCCATGCCCTGGAGATCCCCGAACCGGTCGAGCCCACCGTGTGGGTCCTGTCGGCTGACCGGCCCGGGCTGGTCCTCGGCTCCACCCAGGACGCAGCCATCGTCGACACCGCCGCGGCGGCACGGCTCGGCGTCGAGATCGCGCGCCGACGCAGCGGCGGCGCTGCGGTGTACGTCGATCCCGCTGCCATGACGTGGGTCGACATCATCGTGCCCCACGGCGATCCACGGTGGAGCGACGACGTCGGAGTGGCCTTCGAGTGGGTGGGCGAACTGTGGCTCGACGCGCTGCGTCGGTGTGGCATCGCCGACGCGTCGGTTCACCGGGGACCGATGGTGACGACGCCATGGTCCCCCCTGGTGTGCTTCGCGGGCCGGGGCCCGGGCGAGGTCGTACAGGGCGACGCGAAGCTCGTCGGGATCTCGCAACGACGTACCCGAGGTTGGGCGCGCTTTCAGTGCGCAGCCCTGCTCGAGTGGCGAGTCGAGCCATATCTCGAGCTGTTGATCGATACGCACGGTCGACGAGATGCCGAGGTCGCGATGGGTGCCGTCGGTGCCTCGCTCGGCCTCGATCACCACACGTTGCTGGGCGCGCTGTTGGCGTCGCTCGCGGCCGTCTGAGCCGCCCCGAACCCGAAGCGACCGGGCCCGACCCGATGCTGCGACATGGTTCTGGCGCGCTCGGACGGAGCCCATCTCGGAAGAAAATGGGGATTGGTGGTTGACGGTGGGGGTTGGTGGACCTAATGTGGGGCGTTGTGGGGAGCAGGGGAACGATTCACCTTCTCTTTCAACAGGCAGCAAGGCAAGGGATGGACTGGAACCGTGTTCGTCGGTACCCACGAGCGATCGCTCGACGAGAAGGGACGCATGGCGCTCCCTGTCTCGTTCCGCAGCCAGCTCGGCGAGCGGGGTTATCTCGTGGATCTCGATGGCTGCCTCGGCATCTATGCCGAGGACGGATTCCGCGACACAGTCGACCGATTGAGCGACCGAGTCCGAACCGGCGACGCCAGCCAGGACAGCTTGCGGGTCTTCTCCGCGAGCGTGCACGACCTGAAGGTCGACAGCCAGGGTCGCGTCGTTCTGCCGGCTCCGCATCGCGCCAAGGTCGCCATCGACCGAGAGGTCGTGGTAATCGGCGCCATCAATCGCATCGAGATCTACCAGCCGACCACCTGGGATCAGATCCAGGCGTCCTCCGACGGTGATGACCGTCGGGTGGGGAGCTGGATCTGATGGCCCCGACAACTCCCACCGCCACCGAGACGACAGGAAGTGAGCACCGCAACGACGAGACCAACGACGACATCACGAAGACCCCAGAGGTCGAGTCGGCTTCGACTCGCTCATGGGCAGTTCTTCGGCCGACAAGATGGAAGGCCCCTACTCCGCCCGCTTGCCATCTAGCTCGATCGGGGAGACATCCCGACGTGCGACCGTCGGCCGAAGAACTGCCGATCAGCGAGTCACCGCACTCGAAACCAGACCCAGCTCGGCTCGTGGCGGCGCAGTCCCGGAGACTGCGAGCCGAGTGATGACTGACGGCGTCGACGACGAGTCGTTCGCTCACGATCCCGTGATGTGCGACGAGATCGTGGAGATGTTCGGACCCGTTCCTCCCGGAGTCGTCGTCGACGCGACGCTCGGTGGGGGCGGACATGCCGATGCGCTGCTCCGAGCGCGCCGCGATCTCGACCTGGTCGGCATCGACCAGGACGACACCGCCATTGCCGCGGCCGGCCGACGCCTCACGGCCCACGGAGACCGGGTCACCCTCCGCCGAGCCCGCTTCGACGGGCTCGGCATCGCGCTCGACGAGCTCGGCATCGAGAGCGTCGTGGGTGTGCTCTTCGACCTCGGTGTCAGCTCACCGCAGTTCGACCGTGCCGACCGAGGTTTCAGCTATCGCGCCGACGGCCCGCTCGACATGCGGATGGATGCCAGCAACGATCTCACCGCCGCCGACCTGGTCAATGACGCCGAGGCCGGCGAGCTGGCCTCGATCCTGCGGCGCTACGCCGACGAGCGACACGCTGGCAGGATTGCGAGGGCAATCGTGGCCGCCCGCCCCGTGTCGGGCACCGCCGAGCTCGCCGAGATCGTGCGGAACGCCATACCCGCAGCCACACGGCGGACCGGTGGGCACCCGGCCAAACGAACGTTCCAGGCGCTGCGCATCGCCGTCAACCGCGAGCTCGACGTCATCGAGCCCGCACTCACGCAGGCCATCGAGTTGCTGGTTCCAACCGGGCGTGGTGCAGTGCTCAGCTACCACTCCGGTGAGGACCGCATCGTCAAGCGCGTGCTCCGAGACAACGAACGGACAGCGGTCGGTCCCCGGCACATGCCTGTGACGGCACCGGCGACGGGTGCCATCCGGCTCATCTTCAGGAACGGGCGGAAGCCGTCCTCCGAGGAGATCGAACGCAACCCCCGGGCCGCGAGCGCTCGGCTTCGCGCCTTCGAGAAGGTGGCCGCATGACGCCGCCAGCCGCAGCGACAGCGACGTCGGCGCCGATACGACGGACGCCCCCCGCTCGCGGACCCGGTCCGAAGCGGCGCCGCCCGACCCGCGAGCCTGCCTTCGAGGTCGTCACGCCCGGCCGACGACGCGCCATGGGCATCATCGGCCCGATCGCGCTCTTCAGCCTCTTCGGTGTGCTGTTGTTGATGGCCGTCTTCCACGCCCTGATCGTGCAGGGCCAGCGCGAGCTCGACCGCCTTGCGGATACCAACGAGATCGCCAGGATCGACAACGACCGACTTCGCCTCGAGGTGGCCGAGGCCGAAGCACCGGAACGAATCGTCGAGGCCGCTCGCTCGTTCGGCATGGTCGATGCTCCCGAGGTCGTGTACCTGAGCCCCGACTTCGCCGAGTCCGCCTCAGAATGAACGGTTCGCGCGGTCCGACCCACCGTACGAGACGGGCAACCCACCACCACGCGACGTACCGTCCCCGGGTCGTGTCGACGACGATGCCGCGAAACGGTCGACGTCGGCAGTCGCAGGCCGCGACGTCTCCGCGGCGTCGACTCATGGCCATGGTCGTCGTGTTCTTCCTGCTGGCAGGCGGCCTGACCTACCGCATGGTCGCGTTGCAGGTCATCGAGCCCGACGAGTTCGTCGCATGGGGTGAGTCGCAACGGCTTCGCACGGTCGAGCTTCCCGGCCGGCGGGGGGATCTGCTCGACCGCAACGGCGAACGGCTGGCGATCTCGATTCCCCAGCGCACGATCTGGGCCGATCCCCGGCTCGTCACCGACCCCCGAGCGACCGCTATCGCGCTCGAGCCGATGCTCGACATGTCCTTCGAGGAGCTCCTCGATCGCCTCACCACGAATGCGTCCTTCGTCTACCTGGCGCGACAGGTGGACGACGCGACCGCGGACGCCGTTGCGTCGTCCGCTCTCGATGGTGTCTTCATGATCGACGAGCCGAAGCGGTTCAACCCATCCGGCGACAGCTTCGCCCGGGCGCTCATCGGCACCGTCGGAATCGATCACGAGGGGCTGAGCGGGATCGAGAAGCAGTACGACGAGGTGTTGTCGGGTTCGACGGGTCAGCTCAACCTCGAGACTGCCCCCGACGGGACAACCATCGCGACCGGCGCCCGGGCCCTCACTCCGGCAGAATCGGGGGTCGATCTGGTGCTCACGATCGACCGGCCGCTTCAGTTCGAGGTCGAGCAGATGCTCATGGCCCAGGTCGAGGCCATGGGGGCCAAAGGAGGTGTTGTCGTCGTCATGCGTCCGGGTACGGGCGAGGTGCTGGCGGCAGTCACCGTCGAACGCGACGCCGAGACCGGACGCGCGGCGCCGGCGGTGGAGAACAAGGCTGTGACATGGGCATTCGAGCCCGGTTCGATCACCAAGCCGCTCACATTCGCCGCGATTCTGGAGGAAGGCGTCGCCACGCCCGACACCTACCGCGATGTGCCGTCGACGCTGCAGTTGTACGAGGACGAGTTCAGTGACTCGAGCCCGCACGAGACGGCCAGGTGGAGCGTCGCCGATATCTTGGTGAAGTCCTCGAACATTGGCACGACGCTGTGGGCGATGGACCTGGGCCCGACGCTCGTCGATCAGTATTTCCGCGACTTCGGGTTCGGCACGCGGACGCCGTTGGACGCGGTGGGTGAGAGCGATGGCATCCTGATCGACCTCGACGAGTGGTCCGGCACGTCGATCGCGACGATCCCCATCGGCCAGGGCGTCTCGGTGACGTCCATCCAGATGCTCACTGCATTCAACGTGCTCGCCAACGGCGGCCTGTACGTCCCGCCCACCATGGTCCTCGAGACCGTCGACGGCAACGGCGAAGTGGTCGAGCTCCCGACCGCGGACACGCGTCGGATCTTCTCGGAGGCAACGGCTCACGAACTGCAGATCATTCTTGCCGAGGTCGTCGACGTCGGGACGGGTCAGGAGGCCGCGGTCGACGGTTACACGGTTGCCGGCAAGACCGGCACCGCTCGCAAACCCCAACCAGGTGGTGGCTACGCGGACGGGGCCGGCAACTTCCGGTACACCGCAAGCTTCGCCGGGTTCCTGCCGGCGGAGTCGCCCGAGATCTCGATTCTCGTGACGATCGACGAGCCGTCCGCTTCGATCTATGGCGGATACGCGGCCGCACCGTTGTTCGCCGACATCGCCGAGTACTCGATGCGACGCTTCCAGATCCCACCGGCCGGTGAGCTGCGAGTGAGCACCAACGCTCCGATCGAGTCGACCGACGAGTCGATCGAGCTC
>JAOTZB010000217.1 GCA_029861625.1 Acidimicrobiia bacterium | reverse complement strand
CCTCGCCGAGATGCTGAAGGGCGGCGTCATCATGGACGTCGTCACCGCCGACGAGGCCCGTATCGCCGAAGACGCCGGGGCCTGCGCGGTGATGGCGCTCGAGCGGGTACCGGCCGACATCCGGCGCGATGGCGGTGTTGCCCGTATGAGCGACCCGCAGATGATCGCCGGCATCCAGGCTGCGGTGACGATCCCGGTCATGGCCAAGATCCGCATCGGTCACTTCGCCGAGGCGCAGATGCTCCAGGCAATGGCCGTCGACTACAT
Source organism: Acidimicrobiia bacterium (assembly GCA_029861625.1). GTDB lineage: Bacteria > Actinomycetota > Acidimicrobiia > Acidimicrobiales > JAHEJN01 > JAOTZB01. The sequence continues at coordinate 6,298 of JAOTZB010000217.1, read as the reverse complement.
CGACGAGAGCGAGGTTCTCACGCCCGCCGACGAGGTCCACCACGTCGACAAGTGGGCGTTCGACGTTCCGTTCGTCTGCGGTGCGACCAATCTCGGTGAGGCGCTCCGACGCATCAGCGAGGGCGCGTGCCTGATCCGATCGAAGGGCGAGGCCGGAACGGGGAACATCGTCGAAGCCGTCCGGCACCTCCGGTCGATACTGGGCGACCTCCGCAAGATCACCCAGGCCGACGAACCCGAGCTGTTCGAATGGGCCAAGCAGCTGCGGGCCCCGCTCCCGCTCGTCCAGGAGATCGCCGAGACCGGCGAGCTCCCCGTGCCGCTCTTCTGCGCCGGCGGCATCGCCACCCCTGCCGACGCATCGCTGGTCATGCAGCTCGGCGCCCAGTCGGTGTTCGTCGGCTCGGGCATCTTCAAGAGCGAGGATCCCGCGCCGCGGGCCAAGGCGATCGTCGAGGCCACGACCAACTACACCGACCCCGACATCTTGGTGAAGGTCAGCACCGGCCTCGGCGACGCGATGGCCGGCCTCGAGATCGACAAGCTCGACACGACCTTCGCCGATCGCGGCTGGTAGTCGATCGTGGCGCCGCGCGACGGAGAGCCTCCCGGTGAAGGTCGGGGTACTCGCGCTCCAGGGCGCCAGCGCGCGGCACGTCGCAATGCTCGCGGCGGTGGGTGCCGCCGCGATCGAGGTCAAGACACCTGAACGTCTCGCCGATGTCGATCGTCTGGTCATGCCGGGCGGCGAGTCGACGACGATGTCGAAGCTGCTCGTCTCGAACGATCTGGTCGAACCGGTTCAGCGACGTCTCGCGGCCGGGATGCCGGTGCTCGGCACCTGTGCCGGAATGATCCTGCTCGCGTCCGAGGTGCTCGACGGTCGCAGTGACCAGATCGACTTCGGCGCCATCGACATCTCGGTCCGGCGAAACGGGTTCGGCCGACAGCTCGAGTCGTTCGAGGCCGATCTGACCGTCGACGCGCTCGGACCCCCTCCGGTTCGGGGCGTGTTCATCCGGGCGCCGCGGGTCGAACGCGTCGGTGCCGGTGTGGAAGTGATCGCGCGGCTCGCCGACGACGAGGTCGTCGCATGCCGGCAGGAGAACGTGGTGGTCACGTCCTTCCATCCCGAGCTCACCGACGACACCCGGCTGCACGAGTGGTTCGTCACGACCGCATTCTGAGAGAGGGGAACGATGTCCGGTCACTCCAAATGGGCGACGATCAAGCACAAGAAGGGCGCTGCCGACCAGAAGCGAGGGAAACTCTTCGCCAAGATCATCAAACAGGTCGAGGTCGCGGCCCGCCAGGGCGGTGGAGATGTCGACGCGAACCCGACCCTCCGGACGATGTACCAGAAGGCGCGTGACGCGTCGGTCCCGCTCGACACCATCGAACGAGCGATCAAACGAGGCACCGGTGAGCTCGAGGGCGTCAACTACGAGCCGGTCTTCTACGAGGGCTACGCGCCGGCCGGCATTGCCCTGTATGTCGAGACGCTCACCGACAATCGCAACCGGACCGGATCCGAGATCCGCTCGTTGTTCTCGAAGAACGGCGGCAGCCTGGCCGAGCCCGGAGCCGTTGCATGGCAGTTCGAACGCCGCGGGCTCGTGATGTTGTCGTCCGAGATCGACGAGGACGAGGTGATGATGGTGGCGCTCGAAGCCGGCGCTGACGACCTCGTCGACGAGGGCGATGGCTGGCGGCTCACCTCGGCGGCCGGCGACCTGCCCGAGCTGCGGGCCGCCCTCGACGAGGCCGGCATCGCGTTCGACTCCGCGGACGTCACCATGTTGCCAACCCAGACCGTCGAGCTCACCGAGCTCGCCGATGTGAAGGCGGTCCTCCGTCTCGTCGACCTGCTCGACGACAACGACGACGTCCAGGACGTGTTCGGCAACTTCGACATCCCGACCGAGATCCTCGAGACGCTCGACGTCTGACCATCGTTCGGGTATGGCACCGCGAAGCCACGGTCGTGGGTCAGGGGCGGTAGCCCCAAGCTCGTCGGCCGGGGCGACGCAGCTCGGCGGTCAGGTTGGCGAACTCGCACAAGAGCGGCCGGGTGTCGCGCGGGTCGATGATCTCCTCGGCCAGGAATGCCTCGGCGGTGCGGAACGGGGAACGCACGCGGTTCATCCGTTCGGTGATCTCGGCCAACATGGCGTCGCGGTCATCGGCGGCGTCGAGGTCGGCCCGGAATGCAGCCTCGATACCTCCTTCCAGCGGCAACGAGCCCCAATCGGCTGACGGCCACGCATACCGGAACTTGAGCCGGTTGGTGTTCTGGTGAGCAGCGCCGGCGACGCCGAACACCTTGCGGAGGATGACGGTGCACCAGGGGACCTCGGCCTGGAAGACGGCCGCGAGCGCCCGGCTGCCGTGGCGGATGGTGGCTGCCTCCTCGCTCGCGGTGCCGATGACGAAACCCGGTTGATCGACGAGGTGCACCACGGGAAGGTGGAACGTGTCGGCCAGGTCGACGAACCGTTGCACCTTCTGGGATGCATCGGCGGTCCAGCCCCCGCCGTAGACGTAGGTGTCGTTGGCCAGGACGGCCACCGGCCAACCATCGAGTCGAGCGAGACCGGTGACCGCGGACCGGCCCCACCCGGCTCCCATCTCGAAGAACGAGCCGGAATCGATCACCGACTCGATGATGGGTCGCACCTTGTACACGCGACGCCGCTCGCGCGGTATCGCGCTGATCAACGTCTCGTCGCGTCGGTCGACTGGATCCGGTGACTCGGTTCGGGGCGGCAGGTGCTCGACCGAACGCGGGAGATAGGAGAGGAACCGGCGAGCAACGTCGAACGCCTGCTCCTCGGTGTCGACGACCACGTCGGCGACTCCGTTCGTGCCGTGGATGCCCGCGCCGCCGAGCTCTTCTTTGGTGACATCCTCACCGAGACGGGCCACCACGGGTGGGCCGGCAACGAAGACCTGCGACGTCTCCCGCACCATCACCGCGAGGTGGCTGCTGACGAAGCGGGCGGCGCCGAGGCCGGCGACCGATCCGAGCCCGAGGGCGACCACCGGCACGGCGGCCAGGTTGTCGACGACGAACTGCCATCCCGGGTTCTCCGGGATGTAGGTGCGCCGGTCCTTGTCGAGCGACTTCACCGATCCGCCGCCGCCGGTGCCATCCACCAGCCGGACAAGGGGCAGCCCGAGCTCGTTGGCGGCCTGCTCGGCGATCACCTGCTTGGCCCAGATGCTCGCGTCGGCTGCTCCGCCGCGCACGGTGAAGTCGTCGCCGCCGACGACGATCGGCCGCCCATCCACCCGGCCCCGGCCACACACGAAGTTCGCCGGTCGGAACTCCTCGAGGACGCCGTCGGCGCCATAGGTCGCCCTCCCGGCCAGCGCGCCGATCTCGTGGAACGATCCCTCGTCGAGTAGCGAAGCGATCCGCTCACGGACCGTGAGTCGGCCGTTGTCGTGATGACGTCTGACCTTGTCGGCGCCGCCCATCCGTGCCGCGAGGGCTTCGCGGTGTCGTAACTCGGCGATTTCCGGTTCCCAGGTCACTGCTCCCCCAAGCGTTCGGTTGTCGAGCGATCGTAGGGGAGCGAGTCGCCGGGAGAGGAGGCGAACCGGGGCGAACGCCCGGAACGAGCGTGCAGCGATCGGGTCGAGAGCGGCCGGCCGGTGGTCCCACTCCAGTCCGGCACCGACCGCTAGCCTGTCGTACGTATGTTCGTTCTGGGGATCGATCCGGGTTTGTCGCGCTGTGGTTACGGCTGCGTCGAGCAGCGTCGCCCCCGGCCCCGAGCCGTCGCCGCCGGGGTCATCCGGACCGCGGCACACCTGCCGCTTCCGGTCCGGCTCGCCGAGCTCCAGCGCGATGTCCGTGCCCTGCTCGACGAGCTCTCGCCCGAGGTCGTGGCCATCGAGCGCGTCCTCTTCCAGGTGAATGTCCGCACCGCGATGTCGGTCGGGCAGGCGAGCGGCATCGTGATGGCCGAGGCTGCGGCGCGTGGTTGTGATGTGGTCGAATATTCCCCGAACGAGATCAAGAGCGCCGTTGCCGGCGACGGCGGCGCCGACAAGCAACAGATGGAGCAGATGGTGCAGACCCTCATCGGCATCGACGAGCCGCTCCGGCCTGTCGATGCCGCCGACGCAGTTGCAGTGGCGCTGTGTCACCTGGCCCGGGCCCCGTTCGTGATGGCGGTGGGCCCACGATGATCATCGGTTCGCTCCGCGGTCTGCTGGTCGACCGCACCGATGGCGAGGTCATCGTCGAGGTCGTAGGAATCGGGTATCGACTCACCGTGTCGCCCGCGACCGCGGTCCAGCTCGGCGAGCTCGGCGACGACGTGTTCCTGCACGTCCACCACAACATCCGTGAGGACGCCCAGTCGTTGTTCGGCTTCCTCACACGCGACGAACGCCGCACGTTCGAGGCGCTTCTCGGCGCCCACGGCGTTGGTCCGGCGTTGGCGTTGGCCATCTTGTCGGTGCACGAGCCCGTCGCGCTCCAGGCCATCCTCGCGACCGACGACGTGGCAGCGCTGTGTCTGGTACCCGGTGTCGGCAAGAAGACCGCGGCGCGGCTGCTGGTCGAGCTGAAGTCGCGGCTCGACATCCCCGACATGGACGTGACCGGCATGACTGCGGCGCCGAACCGTCCGGCGCCGTCGGCGACGAGCGACGTGCAACAGGCATTGGCCGAGCTCGGCTACGGCGCCGACGAGATCCGCGACGTCCTCCGTGACCTGCCCGCCGAGGGCGACTCGGCCCTCCTGCTGCGTCAAGCCCTCCAGAAGCTCGCGGTGCGGGCCTGACATGGGCCGAGAAGAGCTGCTCCGCCCGGACACGGTCGACCCCGACGATGACGACGATGAGCTCGTCCCCGGTCGCAGTGGCGACGACGGTGGTCTCCGACCTACGAGCCTCGACGACTTCGTGGGCCAGACCGAGCTGAAACAGCACCTCGAGATCCTCCTCGGTGCAGCCCGCATGCGTCGCCAGGCCGCCGACCACCTGCTGTTCGCCGGACCGCCGGGGCTCGGCAAGACCACGCTGGCGAACATCGTTGCCGGCGAGATGAACGTCGCCCTGCACCCCACGTCGGGTCCGGCGGTCGAGCGGGCGGGCGATCTGGCCGCGATCCTCACCAAGCTCGGCGAGGGCGACGTGTTGTTCATCGACGAGATCCACCGGCTGCCGCGTCCGGTCGAGGAGGTGCTGTACCCGGCGATGGAGGACTTCCAGCTCGACATCGTTCTCGGCAAGGGCCCGGCCGCCCGCTCGATCCGGCTCGATCTGCCCCGGTTCACGTTGGTGGGCGCCACGACGCGCACAGCGCTCATCGCCAAACCGCTCCGCGATCGTTTCGGGCTGGTGTCCCGCCTCGACTTCTACGACGTCGACGACCTCGAGGCCATCATCGATCGCGCCGCGGGAATCCTCGGCGTCCGCCTCGACCGGTCGGGCAGCCACGAGATCGCCCGGCGAGCCCGTGGCACGCCCCGCATCGCGAACCGCCTGCTCAGAAGGGTTCGCGACTTCGCGGAGGTCACTGCCGACGGTGTCATCACAGCCGAGCTCGCCCACGACGGCCTCGCGCTGTTCGGGGTCGATCAGCGCGGGTTCGACAAGGTCGACCGCGCCATTCTCGGCGCCCTCTGCGAGCGATTCGGCGGGGGCCCGGTCGGCCTGTCGACGCTGGCCATCAGCGTCAGCGAGCCTTCCGAGACGATCGAAGACGTCTACGAGCCTTTCCTCATCCAGCAGGGCATGCTGATGCGCACGCCCCGGGGTCGAGTCGCCATGCCCGACGCCTGGGCTCATCTCGGGCTCCAGCCGCCGGTGACGGTGACGCCGGAGCCCCAGCCCGGGCTCTTCGAGCTCGCCGCCGAGGACGACACCATCGAGGACTGACCCCACCCATGGGTCCAGACGAGTTCGACTACTCACTGCCCGATGGCGCGATCGCGCCGTCGCCGGTCAGCCCGCGCGATGCGTCGAGACTGCTCGTCGATCGCAGTGGGGTCGTGGCCCATCACACCACTGCCGAGCTCCCCGAGCTGTTGCAGCCGGGCGATCTGGTCGTGGTCAACGACACCCGGGTGCTCCCCGCCCGGCTTCAGCTGCGGAAATCGACTGGCGGCCGGGTCGAGGTGCTCTTGCTCGAGGAGACCGACGACGGCAGCTGGGAGTGCCTGGTGCGACCGAGCCGCCGCGTGGCACCCGGCACGCGGCTCGCGGCCGGCGACGACCTGGTCGTCACGGTCGGCGACGATCTCGGCGGCGGCCGGCGACTCATCCAGCTCGATGCCGAGGC
>JAOTZB010000216.1 GCA_029861625.1 Acidimicrobiia bacterium | reverse complement strand
GAGGTCGACCGGTCCGACGCTGCCGGGCGACTCGTTGTCGCCGATGTGGTCGGTGTTGCCGTACCCGAGTCTGCCGTCGGTGCCGACGCCCCAGCAGCGGACGGTGCCGTTGTCGAGGAGCGCGCACGAGTACTCGAGACCCGTGGCAATGGCGGTGGCGGTGCGGCCGGGGCCGAGGTCGACCGGTCCGGCCGTGTCGGGGGTCTCGTCGTCGCCGATGTTCTCGGTGTTTCCGTAGCCGAGCTGGCCGTTCGTGCCGGTACCCCAGCACCGAACCGCTCCATCGTCGAGGACCGCACAGGTGTGCGTGCGGAACGATGAGAGCCGACCAGCGAGAGCCGAGCCCGGGCCTGCGGGGGCAGAACCCTGATCGGAGCGGTCGACCACGTCGTCGCGGGCGATATCGCGACCGCCCGCCGGACTGGAGATCAGCATCGGCCCCACGATTGCCAGCACTGCGAATGCTGCCCGGAATCGGCGCATCGTCTGTCTCCCCCGCTCGACGTTCGCTCCTGCCTACCAGGTCGTCGAATCCTGTCAAGCGGCTCGAGGCCTCACTGTTCTGCACCGTCAGCCGAGCCCATCGCGAGTGTCGGCCTGGGTGCAGCGTGCAACGATCTGAGCATGAGACTCGGAATCTCCCCTTTTGCCTCGACCCGCGAGGGTGTGATCCGCATCAGTGAAGCGGCCGTCGACGGCGGTCTCGACACCCTCTGGTTGGGCGACGGGTACGTCGCGGGCGATGACTTCCCCGGCTGGGCGGGAGGGATGGAGAGCATGACAGAGCTCGCCTGGCTGTCGGGCCGGTTTCCCTCGGCCCGAGTCGGCGTCAGTGCAGCCGTCCTGCCACTCCGGGACCCGCAGTGGCTGGCGAAGGAGGCGAACACCCTCGACAATCTCACCAGCGGCGGGTTCGTGCTCGTCGTCACTCCTGGGTTCTGGCCGCGGGACTTCTCTCATCGTGGCGTCGACTTCGACGACCGCGGCACGCTCTTCGACGAGCGCCTCGGTGCGCTGGTTGCCGCGCTCGACGGCTCATCCTTCGACGGTGTGCACACGCATGTGCCCGCATGGGGACGGCTCGCGCCGGAACCCGATACGGGCGGCGGCGTGCCGGTCTGGCTGGCGGGCGCGACGGCAACGATGCGTCGAGCCCTCCGACTCGGCATGCCCTACCAGGCTTCACGCGCGACGCCGGACGACTTGGCTCCGATCGCCGCGGAGTGGTTCGACAACGGGGGCACCGTGCTGGCCCACCGGGTACGTGTGCAGGCCGGCGACGTCGACGCGACGGGCAACGAGGTCGACTGGCAGGCGATAACCGGCTCGGCCGACCAGCTCGTCGATGCGCTCGAGCGCTTTCGGGAGCTCGGTGTCTCCGATCTGTCGATGGTCCCAGGTCAGCACGAGCGGGCTTCGCTCGACACCATCGAGGTGCTCGCGGTCGACGTACTGCCTCAGCTGGCGGGTTGACCGGCCTCGCCCGGCACGGCTCGGGTGGCTTCGTGCAGGTCGCTCATGACGGAGCGCAGCCCCAGGCCGTTCACGACGCGATTGATGTAGTTGTAGTACCCGACCATGTTGTTCAGATCGAGAAGGTCCAGATCGGACAACCCGGCCTGACGCAGCACGTCGATGTCGTCTTCGGTCATCTCCGTGGGCCTCGTCGTGAGCTTGGCCGCGTGGGCACAGATGAGGTCGAGCCGGTCGTCGCCCGTCGCGGGGTTCGCGGGGTCGTCCTCGACGGCGGAGAGCTGGTCGGCGCTCACCCCCAGTGACTCGAGCTTGAGCCGCAACCCCGATGCGCAGTGGCCCGTGCCATTGTTGAGCGAGGTCACGTAGGCCGCGAACTGTCGCTCGGTCTCGTCGAGGCCCGAGGGACACCCCTCGACCGCCCGATACAGCCGGAGGCGCTCCTCGACGATGGCTGGGTACAGACTGCCCAACATGGTGAACTCGGCCGGCTGACCGAGCCGAGAGGCCTGCCAGTCGTACGCGGCCTTGAGCTGTCCGTCGCTGGCGGCCCACGGAACGGTCTTGATCCAGCTCATGGCGACGACGCTAGCTGACCGCCTGAGGATCCCAGGAGCGGTACTAGTGTCCGACACCGATGGATGACATCGCGACCGGCGTGTGGTTCTTCCCCGAACAGCCGGCCGGGGCACTGGTCGATGCTGTCGTCCACGTCGAGGGGCACGGCATGAACGAAGTGTGGCTCGGCGACGAGGGGCCGGCACGCGATCCGTTCGCGGTGCTGGCCGCGGCTGCGACGGCCACCAGCGCGGTCACGCTGGCGGTGGGCGTCACGAACCCGTATCTACGCCATCCAGCCGCCACTGCGACCTCGGTGTTGACGATCCACGAGCTGAGCGGCGGCCGGGCGATCCTCGGCATCGGCGCGGGTGGACAGATCTCGCTCGGCCCCTACGGAATCGAGCCCACTCGGCCAGTTACTGCCATTCGCGATGCCATTCGGCTGACTCGAGCCGTGGCCACGAATCAACGAACGGAGGGCTACCTACCACCTGATCTCGCCGTCACCGAACGCGATGGCGGTGCGCCCCTGCCCGTCTACGTCGGGGCCCGTGGCGAGCACCTCAACCGTCTTGCCTCGAATGCGGCCGATGGTGCGTTCGTCGCGGGACTTCCGCCGTTTCGCTACACCGAGGTGATCGAGTGGGCCCGATCGGATCGCTCGATCGACATCGCGCTGTACCCGAGCGTGGCATTCACCGAGGAGGCGATCGAGCACCACCGGCCCGAGATGATCTGGGCGTTGCTCGATTCCCCCGACGTGGTGCGGGATCGACTCGACCTCGATGTCGTGGTTCTTCGATCGGCGGCCGCGGCGTTGCGAGGTGGCGATCCGGAGCCCGCTCGGCGCCTGGTGACCGATGACGTGCTGACGCAGGTGATGTTGGTCGGCTCGCCCAACGAGGTCGGCGCGTCGCTCGCCGACCTCGTCGCTGCACATCAGCCCACGTCGATCGGACTGGCGCTGTTGCAGGATGACCTCGTCGCAGGGATCGACGCCGCGGCGGAAGCCTTCACCGTCATGCGGGCCGGCCTCGGTATCGGACCATCATGAGCGTGGGCGTCATCGGTCACGTGATGAACCCCACTCGACGCGACGCGGTCGCCATGGCCGTGTCCGCCGAGTCTGCGGGAGCGGATTGGATCGGTCTGGCCGACGCCTTCTGGTGGCGCGACGTCTGGATGCTTCTGGAGAACGTCGCCGCGGCCACGTCGTCCATCGAGATCGGCCCCGCCATGACGAATCCGTATCTCCGTCATCCCTTCCACACCGCGAGTGCATTGGCGACGTTGCAGGAGCTGGCCGGTCCCCGCACGTTCGTCGGTATTGCTGCCGGCGGGTCGGAGGTCACCGGTGCGGCGGGCGTGCAACGGCTCGATGCGCCCGCGAAGGTCGCCGAGCTCGTCGACTTGCTGCGCGGCTTGTCGGATGGTCGGCCTCTCGACCGACGGAGCGGTCGGCAGCTCGACATCCCGATCGGCCCCGTTCCCATCCTCGTCACCGGCCGCGGGAGTCAGATGTTGCGAACCGCCGGTGCTCATGCCGATCGAGTCCTGCTGTGGTCGATTCCCGACAGCGATCTCGACCGCAGCGTCGCGGTGGTGCAGGCCGGTGCGGCGGGGCGCGACACCGCCCCTGAGCTCGCCTGGGCACCGCTGGTCGCCCACGACGAGTCGACCCGGCGGTCGATACTCAACGCCGCGGTCTACGCATCGATCAATACCGCGGCGAGCGTACGCGAGTCGTGGGGACTCACCCCCGAGCGGGTCGAGGCGATTCGAGCCGCGCTCGTCGGCGGCGGCACCGAAGCCGCCATCGAGCTCGTGCCGAGGGCGGCGCTCGATGACCTCGTCGGTGCGGACCCGGCCCCTGATCGTGTGGCGGCGCGAGGTCGGGAGATCGGTGCAACCTCGATAGTGGTGCCCTGCTACGACCCGGTCACCCTGCCCGATCACATCACGTGGGCACGAGCCGTCGAACGCCGGTTGTAGAGGGTGCAGCTCGCCGACTGTCGAGCCGAGCGATCGACATGGTCAGATTTCTTCGAGGCGTCGGACGGCGAAGGTGTCGATGCCGTCGTTGTCGTAGTCGCCGACGAGGAGTTGGTCGCTGGCTTTGCCGAACGAGATGACCTGTTGGGCGATGCCGGTCTGGAAGTCGTTGCGGATGAAGATCTCGTTGCCGCGACGCACCGCGAAGGTGTCGATGCCGTCTTGGTCCCAGTCACCGACGAGTACCTCGTCTCTGGCTTTCCCGAACCCGAACACGACATCGGCAATACCCGTCGTCGTGGAGTTGCGGACGAAGAAGACGTTGCCGCGCCGCACCGCGAAGGTGTCTTGGCCGTTGCCGTTCCAGTCGCCGACGAAGACCTCGTCGCCGGCTTTGCCGAAGCCCAGGACGATGTCGGCGACGCCCGAGGTGGGGGTGTTGCGGAGGAAGAAGACGTTGCCGCGCCGCACGGCGAAGGTGTCCTGGTTGTTGGCGTTCCAATCCCCGATGAACACGTCGTCGGAGGCTTTGCCGAAGCTGGCGGTGCCTTGGGGGTTGCCGCGTTCGTCGACCAGGGTGAACAGGTTGGCGACGCGCGACGCGAAGCCGGTGGTGCCGTTGCCGTCCCAGTCGCCGGTGACGACGGTGTCGCCGGGTCCGGCGAAGGCGAAGTCGTAGTCGGCCGGCCCGGACGCGATGGTGTTGGACACGAAGATCCGTGACCGCAACGCCGGCGCGGTAATGGACGCCGACGTGGAACGGCCGGCAATCGTGGTCGCGGTCACCTTCACGCTCTGGGCCACCGACCGATCCACGCTTTCGACGGTGACGGTCTTGGTTGCGGCCGAGCCGAACCCGCCCGACGAGGCCGACACCACTGTCGACTGGCCACCCGCCGCCACGATGTACGAATCGATGGGCGAGTCGTACGCGGTGACCGCCGGTTCCGTGAACGTCACCGTCACCGTCGACCCGCTCACCGCCGACGGCACCGGCACCGACAACCCCGACGGCTCCCCCGGTGCCAACGACACGGTCCCGCCGATATCCACAGGACCTGCCGTCGCAGGTGATTCGTTGTCGCCGATCGTGTTGGTGTTGCCGTAGCCGAGCTCTCCGGTAGCGGCTTGGCCCCAGCAGCGGACGCTGCCGTCGTCCACGACCAGGCACGTGTTGCGGCCGCCCGTGGTGATGGCGGTGCCGGTGCGGCCGGCGCCGAAGCCGACCGGGCTGACACTCCCGGGGGTCTCGTCGTCACCGATGTCCCTGGTGTTGCCGTAGCCCAGCCTGCCGTCGAAGCCGAGGCCCCAGCAGCGGACGCTGCCGTTGTCGAGCAGGGCGCACGTTTGGGCGCTGCCGGCGGTGATGGCGACGGCGGTGCGGCCGGCGCCGAGGTTGACGGGGCCGACGTTCGCAGGGGTCTCGGTGTCGCCGATGTCCTTGGTGTTGCCGTAGCCGAGCTGTCCCGAGGATGCGTCGCCCCAGCAGCGGACGGTGCCGTTGTCGAGCAGGGCGCACGTGTGGCTGCCGCCGGCGGTGATGGCAACGGCGGTGCGACCGCTGCCGAGGTTCACCGGCGCGGCGGCTGCGGGTGCTTCGTTGTCGCCTATCGAGTTGGTGTTGCCGTAGCCGAGTCGACCCTGGCCACCGAAGCCCCAGCAGCGGACGGTGCCGTTGTCGAGCAAGGCACAGGTGTGGATGGTGCCGGCGGTGATGGCGACGGCGGTGCGGCCGGCGCCCAGGCTGACCGGACCGAATGCGCCTGGTGTCTCGTTGTCGCCGATCGAGCTGGTGTTGCCGTAGCCGAGCTGGCCTTCAGAGCCTCTGCCCCAGCAGCGGACGGTGCCGTTGTCCAGCAGCGCGCACGTGTGGGAGTCCCCGGCGCTGATCGCCCTGGCGGTGCGGCCGAAGCCCAAGTCGACGGGCCCCACCGAGGCAGGGCTCTCGTTGTCGCCGATGTCGGTGGTATTGGCATACCCGAGTCGGCCGTCGCCACCGAAGCCCCAGCAGCGGACCGAGCCATTGTCCAACAGTGCACACGTATGGCCGTTCCCCGCGCTGATTGCGGTTGCGGTTCGGCCGGCGCCCAGTTTGACGGGACCGAAGCCGGCCGGAGTCTCGTCGTCACCGATGATGTCGGGGTTGCCGTAGCCGAGCTGTCCACTGGGAGCCAGGCCCCAGCAGCGGACAGTGGCGTCGTCCAACACTGCGCACGTGTGGGCGCCGCCGGTGGAAATGCGTCCGGCCAGCGTCGAGCCGGCTCCGCTCGGGGCGTCGTTCTGGTCGGCGCTCGCGACCTCGCCGGGCCCGGACTCGTCGTCTTCGGCAGCCACCTGGCCGCCGGCCAGAAGCGACCCCAGCAGTGTGACCGTCGTGACCAGTGCCCATGTGCGCCTCATCGGCCACCCCCAAGGATCGAGCAAGCCGTTCCGTCTTACCATCGATTGTGGCCGCATGCACCGAGAGCGCGAGCCGTCGCAGGGTGACGGCCGTCATCCCAGCCGTCCGGTCATCTCCGGTCACGACACTAGGGTGATCGAGAT
>JAOTZB010000017.1 GCA_029861625.1 Acidimicrobiia bacterium | reverse complement strand
CAGCAGGCCGGAGAGACCGGAGATGTCGGGGCCGTCGAGCGTGCCGTCACGTTCGATCTCGGTGACGATCAGCGCCTCGACGCCGGCGTCGGCGAGCTCGCGGGCCACGTCGGTGATCTGTCGGCCACTTCGTTCCTGCCAGCCGCGGACGGCGACCTCGCCGCCTCGGCCATCGAGCCCGACGGCGACGCGGTGCGTTGCGGCGACCTCGCGGACCAGCTCGGGAGACTCGAGGGCCGCCGTCCCGATGACCACCCTGTCCACACCGGCGTCGAAGAGTGCAGCCGCCGACTCAGCCGAGCGCACGCCCCCACCGGCCTGGATTCGCACGTCGACGGCCGCGGCGATCTCGCCGATGACAGCTCGGTTCGTTGCCGCGCCGGTGCGGGCGGCGTCGAGATCGACCACGTGGATCCACCGTGCGCCCTCGGCCTGGAACGTCAGGGCCTGGGCGATGGGATCATCGGAGTACACCGTCTCCCGATCGAAGTCCCCCTTGTACAGCCGGACGCACCGGCCGGCTCGCAGGTCGATGGCCGGATAGAGCTCGAACCCGACGTGGGTGGGGTGCGCCGTCATCGGAGCGTTGCGACGAAGTTCGAGAGCAGTCGCAGCCCGTTGGCGCCGGACTTCTCGGGGTGGAACTGGGTGGCCCAGACGTTGTCCCGTGCCACGGCGGCTGTCATCGCGCCGCCGTAGCTGCAGGTGGCGACGACGTCATCGGTGAGATCGGCCACGAACGAGTGCACGAAGTAGACCCACGCGTCGTCGAGCCCGTCGAGCATGGGCGTGTCTCGGATGACCTCGAGCCGATTCCACTGCATCTGTGGTCGCCGGACGGAGTCGGGCAACGCACGGATCCGGCCACCGAGCAATCCGAGCCCCTCCGTTCCGGGGGACTCGTCGGAGCCTTCGTAGAGCATCTGCATGCCGATGCAGATGCCGAGGAATGGCCGGCCCGATGTCGCCGCCTCGAGCGCGACCTCGTCGAGCCCGCACAACCGGAGCTCCTCGAGACAACGACCGTAGGCACCGACGCCGGGAAGCACGACGCCGGCGGCCACGTCCACCACGGCGGGGTCGGCGGTGAGCCGGGCGTCGGCGCCGACGTGTTCGAGGCCCTTCTGTGCGGAGCGGAGGTTCCCGATGCCGTAGTCGAGGACTGCGACCAGGGGTTCGGTCACAGTGTTCCCTTGGTGGACGGGATCGCACCGCTCGGGTCGTCGACCCGGCTCGCATCGCGCAGCGCCCTGGCCACGGCCTTGCAGGACGCCTCGATGACGTGGTGGGTGTTCTTGCCGCGGATCATCGTGAGGTGCAACGTGACTCCGGCGGCAGTGGCCATCGCACGCCAGAACTCCTCCATCAGCTGCGGGTCGAACGGCGGGTCGGAGAGGATCTTCTCGCCCGGGGGTTCGATGTCGTAGACGAGGTAGGGCCGACCCGAGAGATCGAGGATGCACTCGACTGCGGCCTCGTCGAGAGGCACACGAATCGACGCGAACCGGCGAATCCCGGACTTGTCGCCGAGCGCATCCCGGAGCGCTGCGCCGAAGAGGATCCCGGTGTCCTCGACCGTGTGGTGGGCGTCGATCTCCAGATCACCGGTGGCATGCACCCGCAGATCGAACCCGCTGTGTTTGCCGATCTGGGACAGCATGTGGTCGAAGAACGGCAGCCCCGTCGAGACGCCGACGCTTCCGCTGCCGTCGAGGTCGAGCGAGATCTCGATCGAGGTCTCCTTGGTCGTTCGAGCCCGCGTCGATGCCCTCATTGCAGTATCTCCTCCAGTGCGTCGAGAAATCGATCGTCTTCTGCCACTGTGCCGATGGTGACCCGCAGACAGTCCTGGAGCCGGGGCCAGGATGCACAGTTCCGAACGAGGATCGACCGGTCGAGCAACTCCTGCCAGAGCTGGTCGCCGGACCGATCACGGGGACGGAACAGCACGAAGTTGGCCCCCGACGGGAAGACGTCGACGTCGAGGTCGCTCAGGCGCGTGATCAGCCGGCCGCGTTCCTCCACGAGGGCCGCGACACGAGCGTGCATCTCATCGACGAATCGCAGTGCGATACGACCGGCGGCCTGCGTCATCACATCGAGGTGATACGGCAGCACGACCTTCTCGAGATCGGCGATGAGCCACGACGGTGCGACGACGTAGCCGACCCGGACACCAGCCATGGCCCAGATCTTCGAGTAGGTCCTGGTGACCGCAAGCGCGCGGTCGTCGCGCACGTCGGTGAGCGCGCTGTGGGGCGAGAATTGACCGTACGCCTCGTCGACGACGACGAGGCCGTCGTGGTCCGCGACCGCTGCGAGCGTGGCCTGGACCAGATCGGGCGGGTCGACCGTGCCGGTCGGGTTGTTCGGCGAGCACAGGAAGGTGATTGCCGGCCGGTGTTCACCGACGATGCGTCGCACCTCCTCGGCCGCGAGCGTGAAGTCCGCACGGCGCTGGCCCTGCACGATGTTTGTCGCGGTCGCCCTCGCGATCTGGGCATGCATCGCGTAAGTCGGCTCGAACGTCGCCGCGCTCCGGCCGGGCCCGCCGTAGGCGAGCAGGATCGCCTGGAGGATCTCGTTGGAGCCGTTCGCGGCCAGCACCATGTCGGCAGGTACGCCGTGATGGGTGCCTATGGCCTTTCGCAGATCGATTGCGTCGCGATCGGGATAACGGTGCCAGGGTGTCGTGGCGAGCTCGTCGAGGAGCGCCTCGGTGAAGTCTTGCGGCGGCGGCACCGGCGACTCGTTGGTGTTCAGGCGGACATCGACCGCGACCTGGGGGGAGTGATAGCCGGGGATCGTCGCGAGATCGTCGCGGACGCGCGGGCGCCCCATCAGCGGCGCAACCGGATCGAGTCGGCGTGGGCGGCGAAGCCCTCGGCTTCCGCGAGCGTGACGACATGATCGGCGACAGCGGCGAACCCGGCCTCGCTGACCGAGACGATGTGCAGCTCCTTCGTGAAGTCGGCCACGGTGAGCGCCCCGCCGAACCGGGCGGTGCGGTTGGTGGGGAGCACGTGGGACGGACCCGCAACGTAGTCGCCGATCGACGCTGGCGACAGCGGCCCGCAGAACACGGCTCCAGCGTGGCGGACGTCGGCCAGGAGGGCATCGGGATCGTCGACCATGAGCTGGAGATGCTCGGGGGCGATCAGGTTTGCGACGTCGATCGCCTGCGCGGCGTCGTCGACGAGTGCGATGAAACCATTGGATGTCAGGGTGGCGGTGATGTCGTCACGTCGGGGAGCGGCGGCGACCAGCTCGACCAGTGCGGCCGCGACACCGTCGACGACGTCGGTCTCCCACGCGATGAGCCATGAAACTCCGTCGGGCCCGTGTTCGGCCTGGACCATCAGATCGATCGCGGCGTACTCGACGGGGACGGTGTGATCGGCGACCACGACGATCTCGGAGGGCCCGGCGAAGGCCGCCGGTACGCCCACCACGCCGGCAACCTCGCGTTTGGCGATGGCGACGTACGCGTTGCCGGGGCCGACGATGACATCGACCCTCGGGACCGACTCGGTGCCGAACGCCATGGCCGCGATGGCCTGGGCGCCACCGAGTGCATACACCTCGTCGACGCCGGCGATGGCGGCCGCCGCCAGCGTGACGTCGGGAATCAGCCCACCGGTCGCCGGAGGCACGCACAGCGCGATGTCGCTGACGCCTGCAACGCGGGCCGGGACAGCGGTCATCAACACCGTCGACGGGTAGGCGCCACGTCCCCCTGGCACGTAGCACCCGGCCCGATCGACCGGCTGGTGGCGGCCCCGAACCCTGATGCCGTGACGCTCGTGGTCGATCGGCGCCTGGACCTGCGTGCGGTGGTACGACTCGATCGAGGAGGCAGCCGATTCGAGTGCCTCGCGCACAGGAGGATCGAGGCGGTCGAGCGCGCCGGTGAGCGCCGTCGGCTCGACGCGGAACGCTTCGGGCGCGCCCCCGTCGAATCGGTCCGCGTAGCGCCGCAGCGCGACATCGCCGTGGACCCGCACATCGGCGAGGATCTCCCGCACGACATCGACGGGGCCATCACCAGCCACCGCCGGGCGCGGAAGCAAGCCGGCGACGTCGGCTACGCCACGGAGGTCGATGCGGCTGAGCATGGATCCCAAACGTACCGGCCCGGGCCGAGCGTCCGCGACGCAATCGCCACGGTAGGTCGACCGATCGGGCCGACTCGCGCCGACTGCGCCACCGAGATGGTAGAACCGGACCCGACCGGAGCACCGCCCTCGTTCCCCATCCCGGAGTCGCACCCCATGGCCGATGATCAGGCCGAACTCTCCTCGCTCACGTCGGTCCTCGACGATCTCATCGGCCGAGTGAACGCAATCGTCGTCCGTCGGGTGGCCGACGATCCCGACGACCTGCTCGCCAACGAGCTCTTCGAGATCGACCGACTCCTCCAGGGCGCCTCGCGGCGCATGGTACGCGTCCTTCGCTCGCAGTGACCTCCCAGCTCGCCGTGGGAGTTCCAAAAAGTGAGCCGGCGCCCCAATGGGGCGCCGGCCGGCGACACAGGGCGGCGGATCCCTATGCGTGTCGCCTTACCAGGTGGCGGGAACCTGGTGAGTTGACGATAACGCACGTTGTCCGGCTTTGCAGCCACGCATTCGGAAACCTCCCCGATCGGCCGACCGTTCAGGCCTGCGTGCCGACCGACGGGCAGAAATCGGCAAGCACACAGACTCCACAGTCCGGATTGCGCGCAAAACAGACTCGCCGGCCGTGCAGGATCACCCGCAGACTGAACTCGCCCCGCTGCTGCTGGGGAACCATCGGGTTCAACACCAGCTCGACTTTCACCGGGTCGGTTTCGGCTGTCAGCTCGAGCCGCCGAGCGAGCCGGCCGACATGGGTGTCGACCGGCAGACCGGGCAGATCCAGCGCAACGGATCGCACGACGTTCGCCGTCTTGCGGCCGACGCCCGGCAGTGCCACGAGCGACCTCATGTCACAGGGCACCTCGCCATCGTGCTCCTCCACCAGCCGCTGCGCCATTGCGACCAGGTTCTTCGCCTTGTTGCGGAACAGCCCGATCGAGTTGATCAGCGCTTCGACGTCGGCCGGGTCGGCGGACGCCAACGCCTCCGGGGTCGGGTATGCAGCGAACAATGCCGGTGTTGCCTTGTTGACCGACACATCGGTTGCCTGAGCGGACAGGATCGTGGCAGCCAGGAGCTCGAACGGACTGCCGTGGTCCAGCTCGCACTCGGCGTCGGGGTACTCGGCAGCGAGGCGTTCGTGGGTGACACGAGCCCGGCCCTTCGGTGATCGCGGACGTCCCATCCGGGCAAGGTACCGGCAGTACCCTGCCAGCGATGGACATACACGTCGCCGGACCCCTCGCGAGCAGCCCCCGCTGGGTGCTGCGCGCCGAACCGCCGCGCACCGACCAGGAGCTGCTCGCGGCAGAGCTCCGTGATGTCCTCTCGTCGATCGACCACTCCGGTGGAGGATCGGTTCAGCTCTGGATCCCCGCGGTCACCCCGGACGACGACCGCACGGCAACCGCGCTCGGGTTCATCGGCTATCGCGACCTGTGGCAGCTCCGCACGTCGCTCCCCACCGATCCGACCGACCTCCCGGTGCGAATGTTCGACCCCGATCGCGACCTCGAGGACTTCCTCGAGGTCAACGCTCGCGCCTTTGCCTGGCACCCCGAACAGGGAAGGCTCACCGCGGAAGACCTGCGAGCGACCATGGCCGAACGATGGTTCGATCCGGCCGGATTCCTCCTCCACCACCGCGACGGGAAACTGGCCGGATTCTGCTGGACGAAGGTGCACCGAGACGTCGAGCCGGCCCTGGGCGAGATCTATGCGATCGCAGTCGATCCGGCATTCCACGGCCAGGGCCTGGGCGATTCCATGACGCGGGCCGGGCTCGACCACCTGGCCGCCGAAGGTCTGTCGATCGCGATGTTGTACGTCGAGTCCGACAATCATGCGGCCAACCGCACCTATACCCGCATCGGATTCAGCCGTCACCACACCGATCGGGCCTACCGGATCGATCGCTGACCCCCATGCCGCTGCCGACCACCTCTCGCTACGACCTCGATCGCGGCGCCTTTGCAGCCCTCCTCGTGACCGAGCCCTCCTACCGGCTCGATCAGCTGTGGCAGGGCCTCTACCGCGACCTCGCCGAGCCCAGCGACATCACGACCCTTCCCAAATCGGTACGGTCGCGGATCGACGAGATCCCGACATCGCTCTCGCCCGTCGCCGAGTCGGTCAGCGACGGCGGCGACACCGTCAAATGGCTCTGGGATCTCGCCGACGGTGCCCGGATCGAGACGGTGCTGATGCACTACACGGACCGGTCGACGGTGTGCATCAGCACCCAGGCCGGCTGTGCCATGGCGTGCGGGTTCTGCGCGACCGGCCAGGCCGGATTCGAGCGAAACCTCTCCACCGGCGAGATCGTCGAGCAGGTCGTGCGAGCCGCACGTCGAGCGCGGCCTCGGCGGGTGTCGAACGTGGTGTTCATGGGCATGGGTGAGCCACTCGCGAACTTCGATCGCACCTGGGAGGCGACCGAGCGCCTCCACCACGATGTCGGCATGTCGGCGCGGCACCTGACGATCTCGACGGTCGGCGTCGTACCCGGCATCCGCCGACTCGCCGACGCCGCGCTGCCGGTCAATCTCGCCGTGTCGCTCCACGCGGCCAACGATGCGCTCCGCGACGAGCTGGTCCCGATCAACCGCCGGTACCCACTCGCGATGCTGGTCGATGCGTGCCTCGACTACTTCGCCGCCAAGGGCAGACGCATCTCGTTCGAGTGGGCGATGATCGACGGCGTCAACGACCGGCCGAGCGACGCCGCCGAGCTGGCGGCCGTGGCGCGCCGATGCCGGGCGCACGTCAACCTCATCCCGCTCAATCCGACACCCGGCTACCCGACCGTCGGATCGCCCCGGGCGCACGTGCGCGAGTTCTGCGATCGGCTCGGCGAGCTCGGCGCCAACGCAACCATTCGCGGGACCCGCGGCACGGACATCGACGCGGCATGTGGCCAGCTCCGGGCCGGCCACGAGATCAGCGTCGACGCACCCACTCGGCGCCGTCCCTCCCCCGACCGGTGACACGAGCGCGGCGTTGGCTGGTCGCGCTCGTCGCACTCGCAGTGACGCTGGCGGCGTGCGCGAGCACCACGACGTCACCAGCCGACCCGGCCCCTGAAGCGGGCGACCGGCGAACTGTCGGCAACGATCCGGGCCCATCCGGTCGCGCGCCCTCGACGCCGCTCGTGCTCGGCGAGAACGACTGGCGGGCGTGTGGGGCCGGTGCCCAGTGCAGCGAGATCCCCGTACCGCTCGACCACGACGATCCCGCGCAGGGCACACTCGAGATCGCCCTCGTGCGCCGCCCTGCGACCGGCCCGCGAGCCGGAACCGTCGTCGTGAACCCGGGAGGACCTGGCGCCTCGGGCGTCGCCTTCCTCGCGAACGGCGACGCGGTCCCGGCCCAGATCGCGGCCCGATTCGACCAGGTCAGCTGGGACCCGAGGGGTGTGGGCCACGCGACTGCGCTGCGATGCGACGACGAGCTCGACCGGTTCTACGGCATCGACAGCAGTCCCGACGACCGCGAGGAGCGCGACGAGCTCGCCCTCGCCGCCGACGCTGCGGTCACGGCGTGCAGTAACCGCAGCGACGAGCTCATCGCCAACCTCGACACCGATTCGACGGTCGACGATCTCGAGCTGATCCGGCACGCGCTCGGGGGCGAGCCGCTGAACTACATCGGCTTCTCCTACGGCACGCTCATCGGCCTGCGGTACCTCGACACCCATCCGGCCGGGCTCCGCACGCTCGTGCTCGACGGTGTCGTCGACCCCTCCGACGACCTCGAGTCGTACCTGACCCGCCAGGCGATTGCGATCGAGTCGGTGGTGCAGGGCATCGTCGCGACCTGCGGCGGCATCGAGCCCTGCCCGAGCGTCGACCTCGCAGGTGCGCTGCAGCGACTGGCCAGCGGCGTCGAGGCGGCGCCGCTTCCCACGCTCGAAGGGCCCTTCGTCGGCCCGGCCGAACTGGCCGACGCACTCATCGTGGCCACCTATGACCCGGCGCGATTCGAGACGCTCGCCCTCGCCATTGCCAGAGCAGACGAGGGTGATGCATCGATGATCGCCGCGCTCTCGGACAGCTATCGCTCGTTCCCCGGATGGGCCGCCTACACCGCTACGACCTGTCTCGACTCGGCACCGCCGACCGACCTCGACACCTTTCGCGCCTTCGCCGATGGGCTGGGGCTCACCGCGCCGTTGGTCGGTGAGGCAATCGCCTACGAGCTGCTGCCGTGTGCCTCCTGGCCCGTGGCCGGCCCAGACACCGGGGGGCCGGTCAGCGGCGTCGACGGTCCCCCCGTGCTGGTCATCGGAGGAACAGGCGACGCAGCCACCCCCTACGAGTCGGCCGTAGCCGTGAACGACGCGCTCGTCGACAGCCGATTGCTCAGCTACGAGGGTGAGGGGCACCTGAGTCTGCGTCGCAGCGAGTGCATCGCCGACGCCACGCTCGCCTATCTCATCGACATGTCGCTTCCGGCCGAGGGGACGACGTGTCGATGAGACGACTGCGCCGGCCGTAACCTCGACTCGTGCCCATCGATGATGGCCCCTTGCCGGAAGGCGACGACAAGGTCACCGCAGTCCGCGACATGTTCGACACAATCGCGCCCCGATACGACATGGTGAACCGGATCATGACATTCCGGCTCGACGTTCGATGGCGGCGACGAGCTGTCGCGGCGCTCGATCTCGACTTCGGGTCGAGCGTCGCCGACCTTGCATGTGGCACCGGCGACTTCTGCGAAGACCTGGTCGCCGCCGGCTATCGGCCGATCGGCTTCGACATCTCGGCAGGAATGCTGGAAGCCGCTCGGACAGCCGAGCCGCTCGTTCAGGCCGACATCCTTCGGTTGCCCGTCCCCGACCACACGTTCGACGGGGCCACATGCGGGTACGCGCTCCGGAACGTGGTCGACCTCGCCGCCTTCTTCGACGAGCTCGGACGCACGGTGCGATCGGGCGGTCGTGTCGCGCTGCTCGACGTCTCCGAGCCCGAGAATCCCATCCTCCGAGCGGGGCACCGTGTCTATTTCGGCAGGGTGGTTCCGCTCATCGGCGGCCTGTTGAGCGATCGCTCGGCGTACCGTTATCTGCCGCGGTCGGCGGCATATCTCCCGCCGGCCGACGAGATGATCGCCATGCTCGCGGCGTCCGGATTCACGGCGGTGACCCACCGCGAGATGACGGGCGGCCTGTCCCAGCTCCTGTCGGCGACCCGCTCGTGACCGCTCGGCATCCACCGGTCATCGATCGTTCTCGTTCCGCGGCACGAGTAGGGTCCGAGACATGATGATCAGCGGTGTCCATCACGTCTCGATCAACGTCGACGATCTCGAGGCCACGAGGGCGTTCTACGTCGACACTCTCGGGTTCGAGCTCCTGCCCCGACCCGACCTCGGCATCGCCGGCGCCTGGCTCGGCATGGCCGACGGACGACAGCTGCACCTCATCGAGGGAACGGTGCCACCCGGGCTCGGCCAGCACTTCGCCCTACACGTCGCCGATATCGACGCGGCCATCGCCGAGCTGCGTACCGGTGGTCTCGAGGTGAGCGACCCGTCGGCATTCCCCGATGGCGCCCGACAGGCATTCCTCTCGGACCCGTCCGGCAACCTGGTCGAGCTCAATCAACCCGCCTGAAGAGGAGGCCTGCGTCCCGGGTCGCTGGCCGCACCGCCCGAGCTCCTCACGAGCTCAGCCACAACCCGGCCGAGAGCAGTGCGCCCAGCGCGAGCTGCGTGCGACCGGTGGCGCCGAGCACCGGGATGAGCTCCGGGCCGGTGGCGCCCCGGAGCACGGCACGCATCGGGGTTCGGGCAACAGCGAGTGCACCCATCGAGAGCAACAGCCATGGACCACGGTCGATCGCGATAGCCGCACCGGCGACAACTGCGCCCACCACGAGCAAGACGTACAGATACCGGGTGCGGTCGTCACCCAGCCGAACGGCGAGCGTGCGCTTGCCGACCAGCGTGTCGCCCGGAATGTCGCGCAAGTTGTTGACCACCAACAACGCGGTGGCGACGAGACCCACGGGAACCGCGGCCGCGAGGGCGACCCCACGGATCGACTCGACCTGAACGTACGCCGACCCGACGGTGGCAACCAGCCCGAAGAACACGAACACGAACACCTCACCGAGCCCCAGGTAGCCGTAGGGCTTCGAACCGCCGGTGTAGAACCAGGCAGCTGCCATCGACGCCGCGCCGACGATCAGCAGTTCCCATCCTGCGGCCGCCGCCAACGCAAGTCCGATAGCACCGGCCAACCCGAGGAACAGGACGGCCGCCCGTTTCACCGGACCCGGCGCGACGAGCCCGGAGCCGACGAGGCGCTGCGGACCGACCCGTCGCTCGTCATCGGTGCCGCGCACCCCGTCGCTGTAGTCGTTCGCGTAGTTCACTGCGACCTGCAGACACAGCGAGACGGCCAGCGCGGCCAGGAACCGCCATGCGACGAGGCCTCGGCCGTCGCCGAGATCGGCGTCGGCCACCGCTGCCGTCCCGACGACGACCGGCACGACCGCCGCCGGGAGCGTCCGGGGGCGGGCGCCCGCGACCCAGAGCCGCAATCCGGTCGGTGAGGCATCGCTGGTCATCCGGACGAGTGTGCCCGTCGGTCGGCCCGCGTGGCGACTTCGACCACACCGACGGCTCGGGTCGGCCGGTCTCGTAGGCTGCGGCCATGAACCGCCTCGCCGCCGAGACCAGTCCCTATCTGCGCCAGCACCGCGAGAATCCCGTCGACTGGTACCCGTGGGGCGACGAGGTGTTCGAACGGGCGGTGGCGGAGGACAAGCCCGTCTTGTTGTCGGTCGGATACTCGGCCTGTCACTGGTGCCATGTGATGGCGCACGAGTCGTTCGAGGACGACGCGACCGCAGCGTTGATGAACGCCAACTTCGTCAACGTGAAGGTCGACCGGGAGGAGCGACCCGATGTCGACGCGATCTACATGGACGCAGTCCAGGCGCTCAGCGGCCGCGGTGGATGGCCAATGACGGTCTTCTTGACTCCGAGCGGGGAACCGTTCTTCGGCGGCACCTACTTCCCTCCGGAACCGCGTCACGGCATGCCGTCGTTCTCGCAACTGCTCGAATCCGTCACCGAAGCCTGGAACACCCAGCGCGACGATCTTCTCGAGCAAGCCGGCCGCCTCACCGACGCGATCACCTCGCGTGTCCAGCTCGTCTCCGACGACTCGCTCCCGGGAATCGATGTCCTCGATCAGGCCGCCGTCGGCCTCCGGCAGCACTACGACCCGGCATGGGGCGGCTTCGGGCCGGCCCCGAAGTTTCCCCAGGCCATGAGCCTCGACGCATTGTTTCGTGTTCACGACCGCACCGGCGACACCGAAGTGCTGGCCATGGTGACGAATACGCTCGATGCCATGGCCTCGGGTGGGATGTACGACCACCTCGGCGGCGGATTCGCCCGATATTCGGTCGACGATCGCTGGATGGTGCCCCATTTCGAGAAGATGTTGTACGACAACGCACTGCTGGCCCGCGCCTATCTCCATGCGTGGCAGGTCACCGGCGAAGCGCGCTACCGGCAGGTCCTCGACGAGACGATCGGCTACGTCACCGGCGAGCTCCGTCACCCCGATGGCGGGTTCTACTCGGCCGAGGACGCCGACAGCGAGGGCGAGGAGGGCAAGTTCTACGTCTTCACTCCGGACGAGGTCCGGGCCATCCTCGGTGCCGACGCCGGCCCGGCGCTGGAGTGGTTCGGCATCAGCGCCGCCGGCAACTTCGAGGGCAAGAACATCCCGTGGCGGCCCAGGAGAGGCGACCTGATCCGCTCACCCGAGATCGACCGGGCCCGCTCGGCACTGTACGAGGCTCGAGCCACCAGGGTGCGACCCGGGCTCGACGACAAGGTTCTCACCGAATGGAACGCCCTCTTCCTGGCGACACTGGCGGAAGCCGCGCTGGCG
This sequence comes from Acidimicrobiia bacterium, assembly GCA_029861625.1. Taxonomy (GTDB): domain Bacteria; phylum Actinomycetota; class Acidimicrobiia; order Acidimicrobiales; family JAHEJN01; genus JAOTZB01. The sequence continues at coordinate 11,960 of JAOTZB010000017.1, read as the reverse complement.
ACCGGCACCCAGCAGTGGCTCGATGCTGCGATCGCGAACGGCGAGTTCCTCGTAGCGAACCTGCGTCGCGACGATGGCCGCTGGATGCGGTCCTGGCAGGCAGGCGACGACGACCGGCCGGCCCGGGCGAAGCATCTGGCCTATGCCCACGACCACGCCGCGCTCGTCGACGCCTTCACCCGGCTCGGCGAAGCCACTGGTCAACGCCGCTGGATCGAGGAGGCCCGAGCTGTGGCCGACCGGTTGATCGAGCTGTTCTGGGACGACGAGAACGGCGGCGTCTACACCACCGGCCGCGACGCCGAGCAGCTGATCACCCGACCGAAGGACATCATGGACAACGCCACGCCCTCGGCGAACTCCCTGGCGGCAGTCGCGCTGCTCCGCCTGTCGGCACTCACGGGTGACGAGTCGTATCGAGATCGTGCGGAGGAGATCCTGCGGATGATCGGCCGGGTCGCGGCCGATCACCCCATGGCATTCGGCCACCTGCTCGGTGCCATCGACCTGCATCAGCGAGGCGCGATCGAGGTCGCCGTCACCGGTGACCGTCACGACCTGGTACGAACCGTCGCGACTCGCTACCGACCGACCGTCGTGCTGGCGTGGGGTGAGCCCTACGACTCGCCCTTGTGGGCCGATCGCGACCAGGGCCTGGCCTATGTGTGTCGCGACTTCGCCTGCCGGGCACCCACTTCCGACGTCGACACCCTGGACGCGCAGTTGGCGACGGCCTGAAGGGACGACGGCTCGACTAGACCGCCGCCTTCTCGAGGATGTGGACGCCGCACGAGCTGCCGAGCCCGATGACATGGGTCAGTCCGACCTTGGCCCGCTTGATCTGACGGTCGCCGGCCTCGCCCCGGAGATGGGTGGCGACCTCGTAGACGTTCGCGATTCCCGTTGCGCCGATGGGATGTCCCTTCGAAATGAGCCCGCCCGAGACGTTGACCGGTGTCGAGCCGTCGCGGAACGGCGCGCCGGAATCGATGAAGTCACCGGCGCCACCCTCTTCGCAGAGCTGGAGATTGTCGTAGTGCAACAGCTCGGCGGTGGCGAAGCAGTCGTGCAACTCGACCAGATCGAGGTCCTCGGGGCCGACTCCGGCGGCCTCGTAGGCTTCGGTCGCCGCACGGCGGGTCAGGGTGTTCACATCGGGCTGGACCTGACCGCTCTCCACGTAGGGGTCGCTCGTCAACACCGATGCCGACACCTTCACCGCTCGTTTCTGGACGCGCTTCGGCATCGACTGGAGCCGTTCTCCGCTCACCACGACCGCGGCGGCAGCACCGTCGCCCGTCGGGCAGCACATGAGCAGGGTGTTGGGATAGCTCATCATCGGCGATCCCATCACGTCGGCCAGCGGGAACTCCTTCCGGTACTGGGCGAGCGGGTTCAGCGTCGAGTGTTTGTGGTTCTTGTACGCGACCTTCGCGAACTGCTCGAACCCGACACCATCGTTGTCGTGCGCGTACTGCATTCCGGCCTGGCCGAACACGCCCGGCATCGTCGCCGTGCCCAGCAGCCCATCGACGGATTGCACGGCGCCGTATCGACCCTCGGGCGCGAACACGTGCTTGGACGGCTTCTTCTCGGCTCCGGCCAACAGGCCCATCTTCCCCATCTGTTCGACGCCGACGGCGAGACCCATCTCGGCCTCACCCGCCTTGATCGCCATGATGACCGTGCGGAGCGCGGTCGCCCCGGTGGCGCAGGCGTTCGACACGTTGTAGACGGGGATCCCGGTCTGACCGATCTGCTTCTGGAGCTGTTGGCCCATCCCGGCACTGGCCTGGAACAGGGTTCCACACCCGAGGATGTCCATGTCGTGGATGGTGACACGACCATCGTCGAGCGCACCCAGCGCCGCTGCGGCCGCGAGGTCGACTGCGTCACGATCGGGATATCGCCCGAACGGGGTCATGTTGGTGCCGAGAATCCAGACGGAATCGGTGCTCATGATGTGATCCTCTCGATCAGGCCGGGGCGTAGCCGAAGGCCACGCACTCCGTGCCGTCGTCGTCGGAGCCGGACACGTAGGTCGCCAGCGCGAGCTTCATCCCGAGCTTGACGTGTTCGGGATCGGCCTCCACGTCGATGACGTTGGCTCGCACGGTTGTCCCGCCGCAGTCGACGATGCCGGAGACGAACGGAACCGCGATACCCGGAGCGGCCCGGTGCACGATGCTGAAGCCGACGAGCTCACCTCGGCTCTTGACCCGTGCCTTCTTGAACTCCCGGCCGCCGCAGGCGGCACACGCGTTGCGCCGGTCGAAGAACCGCGCACCACACGACTTGCACTCGTTGGCCCGCAGGTAGGCGCCGTTGGCGCCGAGCACCAGGTAGTCGACCAGCGGAACACGAGCGGGTGGCTTCGAACGCGCCCTGGTCGCGCTCGTCTTCTTCTTCTTCGCCGGTTTCTTCGTCGTCCTGGTTGCGGCCATTCTTCGACCGTAGCCGAGCGCCGATTCGGCATCGAGATCTGCTCACCAACCGCCCCGATGGATCACCTCTTCGAGCGGCCGTCGGCCCCGCACGGCGGAGCGACTCGGACGATCACGGCCGGCCGGGTGGCCGATCGCGACCGCGCCGATCGGGCGGATGCCGTCGGGGACGCCGAGGTCGGTCAACAGATCGTCCTCGTTGTCGAAGATGCCGAAGAACAGCGCACCCAGCCCGGCGTCGACGACAGCAAGCAGCAACGTCATGGTCGCCATCGCCGTATCGACCTGCCAGTACGGCACCGGCCATTCGCCGCCAGCGAGGCCGGTGTGGGCCTTGTCGGCTTCGCCGTATCTCGAGCGGTATGCGGCCTCGTTCGCCATCGGCAGCACCAGCACCGGCGCATCGAGCAGGTCGGGCCACGGGAAGCTCGACCGCCGTGTCGGTGGAAGCGTGATGTCCCAGAAGCGACTCGTGTCGGCTCCCTCCAGAACCACGAAGTCGGTGCCCTGGCTGAAGCCCGCCGACGGGGACCGTCTGGCCAGATCGATCAGCTCGTCGAGCTGGGCCGAAGAGACCGCGCCGCGGTCGAACCGGCGGACCATCCGTCGGCGACGGACGACGTCGGCAAAGGGGTCGCTCAGCGAAGCTTCTCGAGGTCTTCGACCATCGCCCATGCGAACACGATCAGGGAATCGCCGCGTTCGGCGTCGAGCCCGGCGAACTGGGCGACGACCTCGGGGGCGATCTTGTCGGGCTTGAGCGATTCGTGATCGAGCACTCGCGGCAGGCTGTGATCGCCGGTGACCCGAAAGGCTCGGGCCTCGTAGCAGTTTCCGTCGAGTGCGAACCGCTTGGCGAGCCGCCGCCCCCAGGCCCGGTCCTCACCGTTGGCGTCGTACCCGGGGCGCGGCACGACCGCGTCGAGTGTCCTGAACGCCTCGAGCGCACCCGCCTCGGCGAACTGGGCCCCGATCAGGACGTCCTCGTCGGGAAATGCCATCAGCGCCTTGTAGAGCTGGTCGTGCATGAGCCCCCGGAGCACGGTGTCGCGCTTGCTGGTCCGGGAGACGGCGCCCATGCCGATCAGGACTGCCGGCGTCCCACCGATGCGTTCGAGCGTCGAGAAGAGGAACCCCTTGAGCTTGCCGTCCTGGCGAGCGGTGCTGACCAGCACCCACTCCTCGGCCTGCTTCGAGAGCAGCCCGACCTCGAAGGGCCTCGGCCCCTCTGCACACAGATCGGCCATCTCCGAGATCTCGGCATCGGTGAGTGCAGTGCAGTCTTTCGTGTCGACTTCGACGGCCATCGCTACCCCTACTCCCCGGCGTCTCCCAGCACCTCTAGTCCACCGCCGAATCCGCGATCGTGCAAACCGCTTCGGCGAGCAGAATCGGCCGAACTGTGCTACGCCCGGAAGTGCCGGATTGCGAACAGCCTCAGACCCGCACCGCGTCGGGCCCCAGCAGGACACGCAGCTCGGCGACGAGCCCGTTCCGGCTGTCGACTGTCAGCTCACCGGGAAGGCGAACCCGGGTCGAACCGATCTCGATGATCACCTCGCTGTCGCCCGGATGTCTCGACAACAGCTCGCGCAGCTCGTTGTAGGTCGCGTCGCCGAGCCCCTGCGCCGGGAGCTGGATGTGCAACGGCATGCCGCCGTCGAGGGGCTGGCCGTCGAACAGCTCGACCTCCATGATGATCAGCTTGGGCAGATCGTCGCGCTGGTCGACCCGGCTCTTGCACATCACGACTGCATCGTCGTCGAGGAGGTGGCCGACGTTGGTCATCGTGCGAGGGAAGACCATGGCCTCGATCGAACCCCCGAGGTCCTCGAGCTCGAAGACCGCCATCAGCTCGCCCTTCCTGGTCCACTTCCGCTGCAGGTTGGTGACCACTCCCCCGACCGTGCGGAACGTGCCGTCGTCGAGCTCGTGGAGATCGCTGATGACAGCATCGCATCGGCGCTTGAGCTGGGCGTCGAGACCGAGCAACGGGTGATCGGAGACGTAGAGGCCGAGCATCTCCTTTTCGAGCGCGAGCTTCCGTTTCTTGTCGAACTCGATGTCGGGGATCTCGACTCGTGAATCGTCGAATGCGGCGTCGGCCTCGGCGGCGAACAGCTCGAACTGCCCTTCCGCCTCCTTGCGACGGCGGGAGACGACGCGGTCGATGATGTCCTCGAACACCCGCGCCAGCCCGAGGCGAGGGTGGCCGAGCGAATCGAAGCCACCCGCATGTATCAACGACTCGAGGGTTCGCTTGTTGAGCACCTGCATGTCGACGCGTTCGCAGAAGTCGTAGAAGTCGCGGAACGGCCCGTTCGCGTTGCGCTCGTCGAGCAGCAGTGCGACGAGTCCCTCGCCGACATTGCGCACTGCGGACAGGCCGAACGGTATCGAACCGAGCGCGTCACCTTCGGTCTCGATCACGGCCGTGAAGTCGGAGTCGGATCGATTGACGTCCGGGACCAGGACCCGGATGCCCATCGTTCGGCACTCGTTGAGATAGATGGCGGCCTTGTCGAGGCTGCCCTTCACGCTGGTGAGCAGCGCGGAGAAGTACTCGACGGGATAGTTCGCCTTCAGGTAGGCGATCTGGTAGGCGATGTAGCCGTAGCCGTACGAGTGGCTCTTGTTGAAGGCGTAGTCGGCGAACTGGGCGATGACCTCGAACAGCTCCTCACCGAGATCGCGCCCGTATCCGGTGGCCTCGACGCCGTCGACGAAGGTGTCGTGCTCCTTCGCCATGATCTCGCGGACCTTCTTGCCCATCGCCTTGCGGAGGTTGTCGGCGTCGGCGAGCGAGTAGCCGGCGAACTTCTGGGCCACCCTCATGACGATCTCCTGATAGATCATCAGCCCATAGGTGTCGGCGAGGAGCTCCTCGGCATCGGGGTGGAAGTACTCGACCGGCTTCCGCCCGTTCTTGCGGTCCGCGTAGTCGTTGTGCATGTTCGCCGCCATCGGCCCGGGGCGGTAGAGCGCGACGAGCGCCGCCACGTCCTGGAACGTGGTCGGTTGCAGCGATCGCATGAGCGCCCGCATCGGCGGGCTCTCGAGCTGGAAGACGCCGATCGAGCTCCCGGCCGCGAGCAGCTCGAAGGTCGGTCCGTCGTCGAGTGGAATGGAGTCGATGTCGAGTCGATGGCCACTGGTGCGTTCGATGATGCCGATCGCGTCCTCGATGACGTCGAGGTTCCGGAGCCCGAGGAAGTCCATCTTCAGCAGCCCGAGATCCTCGACACCGTGCATCTCGTACTGGGTCACGACCGGCGCGTCGGCGGGATCTTGCCCCGACTCCGGCTTGCGTTGGATCGGCACGTACTCGGTGAGAGGTTCCTTCGTGATGACCACCGCGGCAGCGTGGATGCCGTCCTGGCGCCGGAGTCCCTCGAGCCCCTTCGCGACGTCGACGACCTGCTTGGTCTCGGTGTCGGCTTCGTACATCTGGCGCAGCTCGGCCGCCATCTTGTAGCCGTCGCGGTACTTCGGGTGCTCGTCGAGACAGGCATACAGCGGCGTGTCGCGCCCCATCACGAGCGGCGGCATGGCCTTGGCGACGCGATCGCCGACGGCATACGGATAGCCGAGCACGCGTGCGGCATCGCGGACGGCGGCACGCGCCTTGATCGTGGAGAACGTGACGATCTGCGCGACGTGGTCGCGCCCATATCGTTCGGCGGCGTACCGGATCATCTCGTCCCGGTAGCGGGAGTCGAAGTCCATGTCGATATCCGGCATCGACAGCCTCGACGGGTTCAGGAACCGTTCGAACAACAAGTCGTACTCGATGGGGTCGAGGTCGGTGATCCGGAGGCAGTACGCCACCGCGCAGCCCGCGGCGCTGCCTCGACCGGGGCCGACCCGGATGTTGTTGTCGCGGGCGTGGCGGATGAGATCCCACGTGATGAGGAAGTACGAGGCGAACCCCATGTCGCCGATGACCTTGAGCTCGTAGGCGAGCCGCGCGACAACCGTGTCGGGCAGGGTGTCGCCCCATCGCTCACGAGCGCCCTGCATCGTGAGGTGTTCGAGATAGTCGGCGTCGTCCTCGAAGGGCTCGGGCAGGGGGAAGTCGGGAAGCAGCGGCTTGCCGAATTCGATCTCGACGTTGCAGCGCTCTGCGATCCAGAGGCTGTTGTCGCATGCGACCTCGATCTCGCCGAACAGCCGCCGCATCTCCGACGCGGTCTTCAGGTAGTGCTGATCACCGTGGAACTTGAATCGATCGGGATCGCTCATGAGCGAGCCGGTCTGGACGCACAACAACGCGTCGTGAGCGATGGCATCGTGTTGGTGGACGTAGTGGCTGTCGTTGGTGGCCAACAGCGGTGCGCCGATCTTCCTGGCGATCTCGAAGAGCCGAGGGTTCGTCCGTTGCTGCTCGGGAAGGCCCTGGTCCTGGATCTCCACGAAGAGGTTGTCGCGACCGAAGATGTCCTGGAGCCGAGCCGCCTTCTCGAGTGCCCCGCGCTCGTCGCCGTGCATCAACGACTGGAGCACATGGCCACCCAGGCATCCGGTCGTGACGATGAGTCCCTCGCTGTGCGACTCGAGCAGCTCCCAGTCGACGCGGGGCTTGTAGTAGTAGCCCTCCATGAACGCGCGGCTGGCGAGCTGGATGAGGTTCTTGTACCCGACATTGGACTCGGCCAGCGCAGTCAGGTGGTAATACAGCTTCTTACCGCCGTCGGTGTCGCCACCGGAGTCGTCGAGGCGACCTCGACGCGACGGCCGCTCGGAGCGGTGGTCATGGGCCTGGTACAGCTCGGTGCCGATGATGGGCTTGATGCCCTGATCGCGACAGGCCCGGTAGAAGTCGATGACGCCGTACATGTTGCCGTGGTCGGTGATCCCGAGGGCCGGCTGCCCGTCGCTCGCCGCGGCCGCGACCACATCGCCGACGCGCGCCGCGCCATCGAGCATCGAGAACTCGGTGTGCACATGGAGGTGGGCAAAGGAGTCGCCGCTCATCGGTCCTCGTTCTCCACAACCGTCACGGGTATTTCCCCAGCTCATCCACACTGTTCTGTGGACGAATCACACGCATGCAATTCCCCACGACACCCGGTCTACCAGCCCGGCAGCGCCGATGCCACCTGGTCGGCACGTCGCGCCGACCGGCCACCCGAGTCGGCGATCAGAGATAGGTCCCCGGGCGGGGGTCCGAAGCCGTTGTCGACGGGTGCTGGCGTGACACGCCCGGCGGCGGTTGCCCGGCCGGCAGCCCGGCTCTGACGTTTGCGAGCTGTTGTTGCGCCGCCATCTGCTGGGCGAACAGCGTGGCCTGGATGCCCTGGATCAGCCCCTCGAGCCAACCGACGAGCTGGGCCTCGGCAACCCGGAGCTCGGCGGCGCTCGGCGTCTCGTCGTCGCTGAACGGCAGAGCCAACCGGCCCAGCTCGTCGCGGAGGTCCGGGCTCAGAGCCGAGCCGAGCTCGTGGATCGACGTCTCATAGATGTCGCGCAAGCGGTCGCGGCCGGGCTCGTCGAGACTGCTGCCGCGAAGCTCTTCGAGCAGCTGACGCATCATCGAGCCCACCCGCATGACCTTGGCCGGCTGCTCGATCGACTCGCTGCCGTCTGCATCGTCGGCACCATGCGGCTCGACCACCGCGGCCGGCTCGATTATCTCGTCGGGCGTCTCGTGCTGGTCGTTGTTCGTCATTGGCGGTGTCCGTGTCGGCGATGAAGGATCGACTGATTCGGGTCAATAACCTAACCGTCGCCGCTCCCAGAACCGAGGTCGCCGCGCCGGTTGACCGGGCCGAGGAGCAGCCGGCCATGCGTCACTACGTCAGTTGGCCGAGCCCACGAGCAGCGGGACGCGCATCTCGGCCGAGGTGAGCGAGCCATGTCGGCCGATGAGATTCAAGGGCCCGGTGTCGCCGGATTCGACGAATGCGATCGGCTCGAACGGTACGAGGGCGACGTCGCCGTACCGATCGAGAATGGCATGGTCGGGCGCCGGGCCGAACAACCGCTCGTCCAGCGCCTGTTCGATCGAGATGACCCAGGCCACGTCGCGGTGATGCTCGGTCGCCGCCTCCACGAGCGCGGCACCGGCACCGGCGCTCGCGTGGAGCCACCGGAAGCGAGCCTCGCCCGACTGTGCTGCCGTGTGCTCCAACACATCGGCGTGGGGCTCGACCAGTCGATCGCCGATGTGTACATGGCCGTGATCTGCGGTCACGACGAGCGCCGCGCCGGGTGGCAGCACCTCCAATACGTCGCCGACGAGTCGGTCGACCGCGCGGAGCTCGGCCTCGTAGTGATCGCCGAGACCGTATTCGTGGGCGACCTTGTCGATTCCGTCGTAGTACGCGTAGATGAACGGCTCGCCGGCGTCGAGCTCGCGGCGTACCTCGGTCACCAGACTCGATGTGACGCGGTACCCGACCAGCCGCGTGCCGCTGAGATGTGCGAGCGTGAACCCCGAGTTGGCGAACTCGGCCTTGGTGATCACCGGGGGCCGACGGTCGGCGAAGGACGGGAGGAGCTGGAAATCGCGAGGCGGGATCCGTGTCCTCGCATCGCCGGACGCCGTGGACCATCGCAGGACGTTCAACGTCTCGCCCCCGGTCCGCACCCGGTAGCCGATGACGCCGTGTTGGGACGGCGCCGACCCGGTGACCAGTGATGTCAGCGCCGACGCGGTCGTCGACGGCGCAACCGTCGATATCGACTCACCGTCGAGCCCGCTCATCGTGGGGGCGAGCGCTCGACGCTCGACGAGCTGATCGAATCCCAGTCCGTCGAGCAACAACAACACGATCTGATCGGCGTCCAGGGCCGCGCCGGGAATCCACGATCGACCCGCATCGGGATGCTCGAGCAATGCGGGCACGATGTTGCTGATGCATGCCCCCGAATAGTCGGGCAGTGACGGGGTAGGGGTTGTGGATTCCATGAAAGCGCCGGGTGGCTCCTGCCATGCCATCACGTGGGCGCAGGCCGCGCCAGCACGCGAGCACATTCGCCGGTGCCGCTGGCCCTAGTGTGGAGACGTGGAGCTGGTGGACGCCAGGATGGTACGGACGTGAGGATCGGACCATGAAGGTATCGACGCGCGGCGACTACGCGAGTCGAGCGCTGCTCTCGCTCGCGCTCCGCGCCCACGACGGCCCCACGTCGGTGCGCGACATCGCGGAACGCACCGGGCTCCCGCAGCCCTATCTCGAGCAGATCCTGTTGGCGCTGAAGGGCGCCGGCATCGTCCGATCCAAACGCGGCGTCGGCGGCGGATACACGCTCGCCCGGGACCCGCACGAGATCACCCTGGCCCAGATCATCTCGGCTGTCGACGGACCCATCGTGGCCGGCGACTTCGGTGAGCCGCACCAAGACGGCGCCTGCGACCACGAGGGCCAGTGCGTCTTGTTGAGCGTGTGGTCGAGTGTCGGCGCCCACATGCGCAAGCTGCTCGAGTCGTACACCTTGGCCGAGCTGGTCGAGATGGCCAAGGGCGGGCGGGCCTGGCCGGAATGATCGGGGCGAGTCGTGTCGGCGGGCCATTTCCGCCGACGGGCGCTCAGACTGCATCGAGCTGACCCAGCAGCGCGGCCAGGTCGGCGGGAGGGTCGGCGAAGAAGTGCAGGGGCCGGCCGTCGACGGGGTGGGCGAGCTCGAGCTCGGCGGCATGGAGGGCCGGTCGCCCGAACGGGAGCCGGCTCCGCGCGCCGCCGTACCGGTCGTCGCCGACGAGCGGATGCCCGATGGCAGCCATGTGCACCCGGATCTGATGGGTCCGCCCGGTCTCGAGCGCGCACCGGACCACGGTCACGCCCGGGTCGTCGACCCGACGATCGACCCAGTAGGCGGTCCGTGCCTCGCGGCCGTCGGCGACCACGGCCATCTTGACCGGCTCGCGCGGCGAACGACCGATCGGCGCGTCGATCACGCCGTCGTCGGCCTCGACCACTCCCCAGACCACCGCGAGGTAGCGGCGGTGCACCCGTCGCATCGCCAGCTCGCCGACGAGCTCGTCGTAGGCCATCGGCGAGCGGGCAACGAGCATCAACCCGCTGGTCCCGAGGTCGAGGCGGTGCACGATGCCGGGACGGCGGGGTTCACCGACGGCCGCGAGCTCGGGAAATCGGGCGAGCAGGCCGTTGACCAGGGTGCGGTCGGGATTCCCCGAACCGGGATGGACGACGAGACCGGCCGGCTTGTCCACCACGATCAGATCGTCGTCGACGTGGACCACATCGAACTCGACCGAGGGGTCGCCAACGGGCCGTTCGTCGGCGCGGATCGGATCGACCCTGACCTCGACCACCTCCCCGGCAGCCAGACGGCGGGATCGGGTGGTGACTGCTGCGGACCCGACGTGGACCTCTCCGGCCTCGATGGCGCGTACCGCCTCGGACCGGCTGCAGCCGCAGCGCAACGCCACGAACCGGTCGAGCCGTTCGCCGTCGAGCGCGTCGGGAACCACTTCTGCGATCACGCCGAAGCCCGACTCCCGAACCACAGCAACAACCCGCCCGCGACGACCAGCGAAGCATCGGCGAGGTTCCAGACCGGCCACCATTGGAGATCGACGAAGTCGATGACTGCCCCGTCGAGGAATCCGTCGCCCCGAAAGGCCCGATCGGCCATGTTGCCGAGTGCACCGCCCAGCACCATGCCGAGCAGGACCGATGTGCGCCGGTCCGGAACGCGACGCACGGCGAAGAGGATGACCAACACGACGAAGAACGCGACGACGCCGATCCACGGCCCGAAACTGGTTCCGACGCTGAAGGCGCTGCCCTTGTTGAACACCAGGTTGAACCGCAGGGAACCGATGACGTCGATGGTCCGGGGCGGATCCTCGAGGGCCTGTACGGCCCACCATTTCGTGGCTTGATCGAGCGCAACGACGATCGCCGCGACGATCAGGGCCAGCCGGAGATGACCCGACGACGGCGACTCGACGCCGAGGTCGGTGTCGTCCATGAATTCAGCGCCGTCCCAGCCCGCCCGCTTTGTGCTCAACCCGCTCGGCGGCCCACGGGATGGCTTCGAGACGTTCCTTCGGAATGGCGTCGCCGGATATCACGCAGATGCCGTAGGTACCGGCCTCGATGCGTCGCAGGGCCGCGTCGATCTCCTCGACGGCGGCGAGGGCATGACCCGAGAGCGCAAGATCTCGTTCCCGTTCCACCGCGATGGTGTCACCCTCGCCGGACTCCTCGTCGAATTGCACATCGCCCGGTTCGCGACTCTCGACCAGCGCATCGGCTTCGGCTCGAAGCGAGTCGGCCGACCTGATGTATCGTTCCCGTTCCTGGACGAGCAGCTGGCGCTGTGCCTCCGTGAAACGGGCGCCGAACGGCGACTTCTTCCGGGCCGGGGCCTTCTTGGCCGAGGCCTTCTTCACAGGGGCCTTCTTCACAGGGGCCTTCTTGGCCGGGGCCTTCTTGGCCGAAGCCTTCTTGGCCGAAGCCTTCTTGGCCGAAGCCTTCTTGGCCGAAGCCTTCTTGGCCGAAGCCTTCCTGGCCGAAGCCTTCTTGGCCGAAGCCTTCTTGGCCG